>NZ_VPCW01000049.1:0-9094 GCF_013418015.1 Acinetobacter sp. YH12211 | reverse complement strand
GCCTATTTAAGTGATGTGCTGAAAAGGTTGCCGACACATAAAGTGACTCAGATTGAAGAATTGCTACCACACCGCTGGAAACCTAAATCGAATTAAAAAATAGGCATGGGGTTCAGCGGACGCTTACCAAATCAGGCCCATATGTTATACTTGAACTAACTTATGATGAATGGAGGCTTCTTAATGATTGATATCCTAACTTTGAACCGTTAGTTTAATACGTTCAAAGGCTCTGCTTATGCTCAGAGTATTAGGATAAATCTGTCTTCTTATAGGAAACCTTTATTATACGGTTATAGTAAAAAGGCGGAGAGGAATCTTCCTCTTTTTTATTTTAAAGGGAGATCTCCCATGACACTTCGTAGAAAAGGGTACATCAATGAATTTGATGGCTTATTTGTGATACCAACAATCGGATTAATCCTGTTGAAATTTTATATTTCTATATTTAGAGCATAGGCAGATTGCCTGTGCTCTTTATTTTGTTTGTTTTAAATTGGTATTGAATGATACCAATATTACATGATTAATGGAGGAGATTATTTATGACATTTAATAACAATGAAAATACACGTGTGTGGTTTATTACAGGTGCAAGCAGTGGACTAGGATACGAATTCACAAAAAAAGCATTGGAGTCAGGAGAGAAGGTTGTTGGTGTTGCTAGAAATATTGAAAAACTGAATGAGTTAAAATGCCAGTTTGAAGGAATGTTACTTCCTTTAAGTCTTGATGTTACTGATAGAAGTGCTGTTTCGACTACAGTGGAAACTGCCATTAAACATTTTGGAAGACTCGATATTGTCATTAACAATGCAGGGAATATGGTAATGGGAATGATTGAAGAATTTAGTGAAGATGAAGTTAGAAGCCAAATGGAAACTAATTTCTTCGGTACAGTATGGGTAAGTCAAGCTGTTATGCCGTACTTGCGGGCACAAGAATCAGGTCATATTATCCAGATATCTAGTATTGGTGGACTGATTAGTGGTCCAATGTCGGGAATCTATAGCGCTAGTAAATTTGCTTTAGAAGGATTTAGCGAGGCTTTAGCACAAGAAGCTGCACATTTTGGTATAAAAGTATCTATCGTAGAACCTGGAGGTTACTGGACGAATCTATACTTAAAAATGAGTTTTACTACACAGAAAAAAGAGTATGATTCATTACGTGAAAAGTTGGCCCAACAATATTCAAACGAATCGGTGGATAGTGATCCTAAGTTAGCCGCCGAAGCTATAATGAAACTGGTTAATAGTGAGAATCCGCCTCTCCGATTAGTTCTGGGAAGCCTTGTATATGATTTAGCTGTTGAAAATGCAGAAAAACGTATATTTACATGGAAAGAGTGGGAATCAGTCAGTCGTTCTTCGGAACATGGGATTCCTGCACCAGAAGGATACCGTTGAATTTGATCTGACCAGCGATAAGGACACTGATCTTGAGGTTACAGACATTAATATCCCTCCTTTTGTGAAGTTGAATGATTTCCAATATGGAGGGGGAATTACCCAACGCTACAAAATCAAAAACACTAAATTAAAAACAAAGAATAAATCCTCAATACGCCTTCTTACAGTTGAATTTCCACAGACATTGCTAATTAAGCTGTACTCATTAATGACACCACCAGAAGGGTTATTACCGTCAAAATTGGGTGTTTGGGAATGGAGACAAACTTTCTATAACAAAATGACTGGGGAGAGTTACTTTTGCTCATGTTTTAAAGATGCCCTCACCAAAGAATATGTAGGTTTAGTAAGGAAACACGCCCATCTTGCGAATGCGTTAGAAAATAATTCCTTTAAAGAATCGATCTGTCACATTTGCACAAAAACGAATTCCGATTTGATGTATTCCCACAATATGTATAGTTCATCCTTCAAAGCAAGATATGGGGCATACATCACTAAGCATTCCATACAGGAAAGTATTAGTGAAAGGGATGCAGAGAACTACATTAGAGAGTTAAAAGGTGTAGCTAGAATAGGTGAAAGATGGGTAAATGAAACATTGTTGTTCAACTACATTAATTTGTTATTCCCTCAATTCACAGTTCAAAGAGAAGCATCACCCACCTGGTTAAATAGACAAAGATTTGATGTGTATATACCTGAGCTAAATTTAGCTATCGAATACCAAGGGCAACAACACTATGTAGCTGTTGATCTATTTGGTGGAGAAGAAGGTTTAAAAAGAACAAAACAAAGAGATAAGGAAAAGCTCCAACTCAGTAAAATTAATGGTGTTGATATTATCTACTTTAGCTACAAAGAGAATTTAACTGAAAAATTAGTACAAAATCGATTGAAGAAGTACCTTAAAGAGTATGAATAACAGGTTCTATATACTCTCAACTAGAAATATATTTACTAGGCCTTTTTATTTGTTTTTTCTGTAGAAAAGAAAATTACAGAACCATCTAAAAGCGTGTCACAACAAAAAAGCGTGTCACAACAAATATATAAATTGTTTAAATACAATCGCTTATTTATTTTTATTGATTGACATGCTATCTGACGTGCTATTGACACGCTTTTTTCCATGTCAGTAAAAGCGAATCCAGAAAAAAAAATGCGTGTCAACATAGCATGTCATTAAATTAAATTCATTTAAGTATATGATATATATATAATTATATTAATAATTTATGACATGCTATTTTTTAGCAAGTCATATATATTTTTTGTTATAAATTAGTAGTTTATGTACTTTATTGACATGCTATTTTATTTTATTTAATCAATTTTTTTATTGACTCTACAATGGTTCATTTCTACTTTTTTTGCTTTCCTAATCTACCCCATTTTTCTATACAAATAGAAAGTATTATTAAGTATATGATTTATATACATATATTATTTCCATAATATGTATCACCCTCGGCATGTGGAGAGCCATTATTAGGAAACCTTTTTATTAATAATATTATTATTTTTCATGTATTTAATTTACTTTCCAATATTTTATAAACTTAGGAATATTTGTAGAGTAGAAAAGATAGTACAGTTTTTGTACTACCCTTCCTTTTCTCTTTAATTATTTATCTTTTTTTGCTTTGATTACATTCAGCTTTCGATCATTCAATTCATCAAACGCCTCTTTTCCTATCACTTTTTTACACTTGTCTAAGACCAGGTTTCTAATAAAAGCATTGATCGAAATATCTTCTTTTTGAGAAAGACTTTCTACAGCAGCTTGAACCGTACCGGGTTTGTCGGAGAGTCAATATTCTGAGAGACTACCCCCGATGACAAAATTAAAATACACCCCTGAAATCAGAGATAGAGCGGTTCAATTATTGATTGAATCTGAAAAAGATTATCCTTCTACTTGGGCTGCAATCACAGCAATTGCGCCTAAGATTGGTTGTACTCCTGAAACACTTCGTGCCTGGCATCAAAAGCATTTAGATCAGCAAAATCCAGTTAAAGTACAGCAGCTTTCAGACCAAGAACGTATCAAACAACTCGAACGCGAAAATAAAGAAATAAAGAACTGCAACGCGCCAATGAGATTCTACGTAAAGCAGCCGCTTTTTTCGCCCAGGCGGAGCTCGACCGCCCACACAAATAATGGTGGATTTCATCCATAACAATAAAGATCGATATGGTGTTGATGCGATTTGTAGGATTTTACCGATCGCAGCTTCAACCTATTACCGAACTTTAGATCTCGCTGACAATCCAGAACATCGAGCGAAACGAGATCTACATGATGAGTATCATGCTGAACAAATTCAACGAATTTGGAAAGAAAGTTCAGGTCGATATGGTGTGCGTAAGGTCTGGCAACAATTGAAACGTGAAGGTTATGTTATCGCACGTTGTACAGTTGCTCGATTGATGCAGAAGCTAGCTATACAAGGTGTTTGGCGTGGTAAGAATAAACAAACCACCCGTAGCCGAGATGATCAAAAACGAGCAGCTGACTTAGTGAAACGGAATTTTAGTGCAGATCAGCCCGACCACCTTACGAAACAGTGTTTCTCAGGTCACTGATTTTACGTATATTCAAACCCATTCAGGCTGGGTCTATACCGCCTTTATTATTGATGAGTTCTCACGAGCAATTGTTGGATGGAAAGTATCGACACGGATGAATACAGATATGGTGCTCGATGCATTAGAGCAAGCATTACATGATCGAGGTATACCCAAGAATGTGATTCATCATTCCGACAGAGGTGTGCAATATCTTTCCATTCGTTATACCAATCGTTTAGAAGCAGCAAATTTACGAGCTTCAGTCGGTACAACTGGTGATTCATACGATAATGCTTTGGCTGAAACGGTGAATGGCTTATACAAAACAGAGGTGATTGAATATTTAAAAGCAGATTGGCGTGGTTTAGCAGATGTACAACTTGCGACATTAAACTGGGTAGATTGGTTCAATAAAGAGCGTGTACATAGTGCACTGGGTTATGTGTCACCTGTTGATTTTGAAGCAATGTACTATGATAAAATTAATCCGTTAGGTCAGGTAGCCTAACTTAAATAAAGTCTCCGACAAACCCGGTACGGTTCAGGTTGATTTATCCAATAGCCTGCAATTAGTTGAATATTCTTATCTAAATATAAAATTTTCACTGAGCAGCACTTAAATAATCTCCCCACCACTGCATCATTTCAGTTCGTTGAATTAAATAATCCGCATGATTATAGCTAGCACGTGTACGATTCTTATCAATATGCGAAAGTTGAGCCTCAATCCAATTATCTTGGAACAATCCTGAGTCATTCAAAATAGTACTGAAGGTAGAACGTAATCCATGGGAGGAAAGTTGATGTTTTCCATACCCCATCTTACGTATAGCCATATTTAATGTATTAAAATGAATCGGGTGATCCTGCTTTCGCGGACTAGCAAAAATGAATTTTTCACCCAATGACCATTGCATCGCATCTTTTAAGATCTCTAACGCCTGATCTGAAAGTGGAACTAAAAAATCTGGAATTTCATGTCCTAGGATAACTTTACGTCGAAACTGTTTAATATGTAAGGCTGGAATTCTCCAAATTTTATCTTTTATATCAAAATGATGAGGTTCAGCCATTAACAACTCTGCCCCTCGCACGCCAGTATATAATTTAAACATGAGTGCTTTTTTAATAATGGGATGTGCATCCAACTTTTTTAATTTATGCATAAAATCTGAGATGTCTTCAGCTTTTAAATAAGGATAGTTCTTCTTGATTTTATTGTTAACAGCAATTTTATTTAAACCATGCGCGATATTATATTCACAATAGCCCATTGCTACAGCATAGTCAAAAATTTGGTTCAAATAACTACAAGCTTTTTTGACAGGTTCTTTAACTTGACGTGACTCTATTTTTCTAATTATTGAAACTAGGTCATAGCGCTTAATATCTTGAAAAGGGATATCCTGAAGAACTGGATAAATATCATGCTGTAAACATTTTTCTGCTAACTGGAGAACACCACAGCGTGGTAAATCATTGAATGCATTTTTAAGTTTGAACTGTAGCCACTCCTCTGCTACCTGATGAAAAGTAATTAAATTAGAAACAGTTTCATTTTCAAAACAGAAATTATTATCTCTAAAATCATCCCTGACTTGTCGTGCCTTTTTCAGGGATAAATCAGGATAAAGCCCTAACTGAATTCGGCGGCGTTTCTTGGTTTTTGGATCTGTATATCGATAACTCCAAGACTTCCTTCCATTTGGTTCAATTTTTAGACTAAGTCCATCTTCATCCGATAAAAAACAAGTTTTTTCCTTGCAATGAGCTTGGCGAACTTTAATTTCAGTAAGACTCATGAGATTTGAATGAAACCTATCAATGGACTGATCAAATTAATTATACCAAAATAGAAGGACTTTCATATGATGCGTAGACTACGCATCATATAGATTTATAAAATATTGTTTTATATATTTATTATTAAATATACTTTAATTATAGTAACCAGTAGAAGTACCACCTCTATTTTTAGTTCCCAAAGGCTTTGTTGCACAAAGATTTAAAAGACAGCACCTGCTTATCTGAACAACATGACTATGAGTTATATCTGGCAGTCAATGATATTGATCACACGAAGACAAAAGCAGCTTCCCCGCAAACAAATGGTATATGTGAGCGTTTCCACAAGACGATTTTACAGGAGTTCTATCAAACCAACAGATCGAAAAATTTGCTTATCTTTTCCGCCCAACCAAACTAAATACTCATTCTCTATTGTCTGCTTATACGCCCAATCGGCAACCCGATGCGAACGTTGCAGATCGGTTAGAAAACCTAATTGAGAAATCTCTTGAGTGATTAGTCGATCATGTAAATGATTACGTCTCCGACAAACCTGGTACGGTTCAATCCGTATACTTCAACAGCAGCTTTGAATGTTTCACTTAACCTTAAACTTTTTTTAAAATTAAATATATTTACATATACGTTCTAAAATTTGATATAATTTATTAAAACTTTAGATTTCAAGTGTAAATAATGAGAAGCGCTAATATTCGACGTGATGGCTACTTAAAATTTCTGAATACATGGCAAGACCGTGATGTCATTAAAGTACTTTCAGGTGTGCGTCGCTCTGGAAAATCCACCTTATTGGCGATGTTTCAACAAAACCTAAAAGCACAGGGTGTACAAGCCGAAAACATCATTGCCATCAACTTCGAATTTATGGAATTTGAAGAACTCACCGATTACCGTAAACTACATGATTATGTATTGTCCAAAGTTGATAAAAGTAAAAAAAACTATGTTTTTTTAGATGAAATACAACATGTTACAAATTTTGAGAAAGTAGTCGACTCTTTATATGTTCGGGATTATATCGATTTATATATTACAGGCTCAAATGCATTCTTTCTAAGTGGAGAACTTGCGACTTTACTTACAGGACGCTATATCGAGCAACATGTTCTACCTCTGTCATTCCAAGAATTTAAACAGTGGCATATTGAAAATAATCCGATCATCCAACAATTATCAAATCGTGATTTGTATGCCATGTATACGCGCAGTAGTTTCCCTTATACGCTTGCCATGACTAGCCAGCAGGAAACTTATGATTACTTGCAAGCGGTCTATGCCAGTGTAATGTTTAAAGATGTTATTCCCCGTTTGAATACTGCCGATATTAACTCTCTCGAGCGTGTCGCAAGATATTTGGCAAGCGTGACAGGCTCACCTATTTCCATCAATAAAATTAAAAATACCTTTGTTTCAAGTGGGGTTAAAATTTCATTTGAAACAGTAAAACGCTATATTCAGGGCTTACAGGACAGTTTGTTATTTTATAGTGCCGCACAATTTAAAGTACGCGGGCGTGAGTTATTACAATCCTCTGAAAAATACTATTTAGTTGATGTCGGATTGCGCCGGATTATGTTGCCTGATGCTAATGCTGATCAAGGTCATATCTTAGAAAATGTGATTTATCTTGAGCTTGTCAGACGAGGTTATACGGTCTATGTAGGGCGGGTTGATGAATATGAAATTGATTTTGTTGCTGTCGATACTTTACAGAATTTAACTTATTATCAGGTGGCATTAGAAACGCTCAATGAGGAGACACTCAGCCGAGAGTTACGTCCATTACAGAAAATTTCTGATTCGTATCCCAAGTATTTGCTTACCTTAGACACGATAGGAACTGAAGCGAATTATAATGGTATTGTAAAAATGAGTGCTCTCGATTGGTTGCTATCTGAAAATAAGTAAAGTTGAGGGTAGACATGGATACTCTTATTTATTAATTAAAACTCAAAGACTTTTCAGTATTAACCAAGAGTGTGATCAAGCATAATTTCTGCTCCATTTGTGATGGATTGATTTACCTCGACTCGATTGAGTCAGATCATCATGATTGAGCTACAGTCACTTACTGAAAGTAGCGAGAATTGCACAGTCTAGATGCAGTATTTTATGAAATTACCCAATAAATTGATAAGTGGCACTCCAATAGAACAGATTCACAACCCTCAGGGATTAGCGTCTTAGGTTTAATCCTAATCAAAATAGTGAGTAATTATGATCCCTTCTTATGAAAACTTTAAAGATTTTAAAGATGCAGGTGAAAAAATTTTAGAGTATTTACATAATCACTTAGGCTTTGCTTTATGGATGATTACTCGTACTGAAAGTAATGATTGGATAGTTTTGCAAGCTAAAGATCATGGATATGGAGTACAGGCAGGACAGGTTTTCAATTGGGCTGACTCATACTGCTCTAAGATGGTATTAGATAAAGGGCCACGCATAGCACCTGATTCGAAAAAGATTCCACTGTATGTAGAAGCAGGCATCAACAAACTGGTCGATATAAACGCCTATATTGGGCAACCGTTATTCAATGAGGATGGTTCTATTTTCGGCACATTATGTGCTATTGATCCATCAGTACAGCCTCAAAGTATAGAACAATATAGTGATCTATTAGAGCTATTCAGTTTATTACTTAGTCGAATTTTACAAAATGAACTTAAAATTAATGAACAAAAAAGAGTTAGTGAAAAGCTTGAAATGGATTCATTAACCGATCATTTAACGGGTGTTTTTAATCGTCGTGCTTGGGATACATTTTTGGATTTAGAGGAAGATCGATGTAAAACGTACGGACATCCAACCACAGTGATTATGATAGATTTAAATGACTTAAAAGCTATAAACGATAAATTTGGTCATTCGACTGGAGACCAAATGATCCAAAAAACGGCCCAAATCTTAAAGAAAAATGTACGCTCCAATGATTTAGTCGCGCGTTTAGGAGGAGATGAGTTTGGCATTCTAAATATTGAAACGACTTTAGAAAATACTCAGAAATTGGTGAATCGGCTTTTAATGTCCTTACAAAGTGCTGGAATTAATGCTGCTGTAGGTGTTGCGGCACGTGAACCAAGTAAAAATTTACGAATGGCAGTAATTGAAGCAGATGAAAAAATGTATCGGCATAAACGTCAAATTAAAGTCATCATTTGATTGATCCAGGCTTTGTTGCATAAACATTCAAAAGCCGAATTTTCCCCAAGCCGTTCAAATTTAAGTGACAACTCGGGTATGCGGTCTACCTAATTCCGTGAATTTATTTAATACTGCTACACGTGCATGTATTT
>NZ_VPCW01000048.1:0-9443 GCF_013418015.1 Acinetobacter sp. YH12211 | reverse complement strand
TTGATGGTATTGATGGCGCAGATGGTACCGACGGCAAATCAGCTCTGGAATTAGCTCGTGAGATTGGCTTGATTGGCCCAGAGGGTACGATCACCGATATGTTTAATGCCTTAAAAGGTGCAGATGGCAAATCAGCTTATGACCTGTATGTAGAGATCGCGACTGTAGCTGGAGAGACTCCACTATCGTTCACTGACTGGCTGGCTTCATTAAAAGGAGATACAGGTGCAGCAGGTGTAGATGGCCTGTCTGCTTATGAACTATATTTACAAGGTCAAGCGAACACTTGGTTTACAGCGAACCCAGCAGATCAGACAACTTATGAGGCATATGTTGCCGGTCTTGAGGAAGGTGGGGTTGCACTTTCTGCCTCTGACTGGTTAGAAGCCAATGTTCCAGCTTATGCCACTGTACTAACAGATGCTGGTACTGAGACTGAAGCCAAATGGTTAGAGTCCTTGAAGGGTACAGATGGCAAAGACGCCTACGTCCTTTCCAAACCTGTAATCGCAGAAAATTCTGAAGAAACTTTGGCTGGTACAGCAAAAGCAGGTGAAACAGTAGTTATTCTTGATGGGTCGGGAAATATTGTTACAGAAATTCCTGTTACAGCAGCAGATGGCACATTCACAATTTCCCCAAATCCTTTAGCAGGGGAAATCGGTTCAATTTATGTAACAAATGCACTAGGTGAAATTTCTGATAGCTTTACGTTAGTGGGAGCCGCTGATACGACAGCACCAGATTTACCAGTCATTTTGCTAAATGATGAAACGCAGTTAAGTGGTACAGCAGAACCAAACGCGAAAGTTATTGTGATTGCAGATGGTCAGGCATATGAAACAACTGTTGGTCCAGATGGTACTTGGAGTTTTGCGGACATAAATGGACCATTTAATCCTCTAGTAAAAGAAGGTGTAAGTGCAGCTATCATTTATGCTGAAGACAGTGCAGGCAATGATAGTAATCCATCACTTGTATTTATTTCAGAAAATACAGCCTTAGTCGATCTAATTGAATCCGTGGTTGTAGTAGATGACTGGAATACTGATGATGTCATTAATGCATTTGAATTAGGCAATGATGGTCAAATTCAGCTTGATGTTAATCTGGGAATTGATGCTGCTGTAGGTGACTTGATTTCGGTCAATGGTTATAACTATGTCTTGAATCAAGCAGATATAGAGGCAGAAAAAATTACCGTATCAGTCAATGCACGTGAAGGTGAAAATATTCTTGTTGTAACAGGCATTAATGCTGCGGGTCAAACAGAACGTCTTCAAGATAGTATCTTGGTGGACACTACAGCAGGTACCGTTACTTTAGACAGGGTTCAGCCTTTGGATACACTCACTTTAAGCGAAATTTTGCTTAATGACATGGTCATCAATGCGCTTGAGTCTACAGAGACTGTCAAACTTATAGGTACGGCAGAACCTGGTTCAGCGCTCAGCATTACAGTTGAAGGTATTGCAGCACCATTTACAACAGTTGCTGATTCAATTACGGGTCAATGGTCGATTGATTTAACGACCGATCAGTTAAATACTTTGGCTAATGGTGAAATTGCTGTGACTGGTACGGCAACCGATCTAGCAGGTAATACTGCTGAACTTGTGGATAATGTGACTTTAGATACACAAGCTCCAAGTGTAGCCATTACTATCTTAGAAAATGGCATTGTAACCGTTACACCTACAGAGCCATTGTATTTAAATAATACACAAGCAACGTTAAATGATATTGCGGCAAAATTGGGAGCTTCGGTTGAAGGTAATTTTGACGTTGTAGGTGGTCAAATTCAGTTCACACCAACTGACGCTTATTATGGTGATATTACTGTAACTTTACCTGCTAACACATTTACGGATTTGGCAGGTAACTCTGCTGGTGTTGCTACAGCAACAGATTTAATTAATTTTGCTGATGCTCCAACGGTGATCATCACGTCAGATGATTATTCGATTGTCGCAGGTCAAACAACTTTAATTACCTTTACTTTCTCAGAGTTGGTGAATGGTTTTGAGTTGTCTGATGCCAGTACAAATGGCGCAGGTACACTGTCGAATTTGACTCAGGATTTAAATAATCCACTTATTTATACTGCGATTTTTACACCAATTGTAACTGATGCCTTAACGGCAAATATTACTGTTGCTGCAGACAGTTATGTGAGTGTAACGACAGGTAAGCTGGGTGAAGCAGGTCAGCTGCAACAACTTGTGGGTGGTGTATACGAAAATACGAACATTACGGGCGATACGCAAGTTCCAGATGCTCCGATAGTAAGTCTTGCGACTGATACAGGTGTGTCAGATACGGATGGTATTACTTTCGATGCAACTGTAAATGTAGGTATTACAGTAGGTAATACTTGGCGTTATAGTACGGATGGTGGGAATACTTGGTCTACTACATGGTTTGACTCAACTACAACCTCATTTGAATTGCCAAATGCTGGTATCTATCGATATGGCGATATTGTAGTTGAACAACGTGATATAGCTGGAAATATCAGTCAAGGTGTTTTAGCTCAAGATGTGACTTTAGATACTGCTACCAGTATCACTATCACAAGTCCAACACAGATCTCGAGCTATGACAAAGCAAACGGTTACGTGGTTAAGGGTACAGCTGAGACAAATAGTAAAGTTACTTTTACTGTCGAGGGTATTGATAAAACCTTTGAGACAACCACAGACGCAACTGGTCATTGGACTCAATTAATTAGTCCACCAGATTCTACAACTACAGCGGATGGGGGTGATGCAGATACAACCATCACGATTTCAGCGACAGCGACTGATATTGCAGGTAATACCGCAATAGCGACTAAAACAGACATTGCTTCCCCAACTGTAGCTGATGCGATTTATGTAATTGCAGGTGATGACATTATCAATGGACAAGAAGCGCTGGATGGAGAGTCGATTAAGGGGGTATCTGATATACAATTATTAACTGATATAACAGATTATGGGGTTATTTATCGTCTTGATGAAAAAGGTGAACGTGAGAGTAATTCTGTATATACGTTTACGACTGGTTCTGCAGGTACATCTCAAAATTGGACAGAGTCGCTGACTCAGGCTCAAATTCAGACCTTGGGTAATGGACAATATGAGGTTGTATTATTTGATGACCGTAGTGGAGCACTTGGTAACTATACTTATAGCCAAGAGGTTGCCTCACGTAAGTTTACGATAGACCTCGATTTAACCTCACTCACATACACTGTTTCAGATGATGATGGTGCGCTAACTCCTGAAGGTACAACCTATATCACCAACGATTCAACCCCAACGTGGTCGGGTACAGCTGAACCAAATTCAGCTATTGAAATTATAATAGGTGGAAAAGTCGTTGGTTCTACCGTAGCAGATGCAAATGGGAACTGGACGGTCGAGGCAAATCAGACACTAGTAGATGATACCCATACCGTAACGATTAAGAGTACTGATAAAGCAGGCAACACGAGCACGGACAGTCAACATACCATTACGGTTGACACCGTTGCACCAATGATTACGATTAATGAACCAATTGCAGGTGATAATGTTTTAACTAATATTGAGGCAGCTCAAGGACTTACGATTAGTGGTACGGCCGAAGGTGCAGAAGTGGGCCAAACGGTCACTGTAACTATAGAAGGTCAAACCTTTACAACGACGGTAGAGCTTGATCCTGAAACAGCATCACCTGTTTGGAACTTAACTTTAACACCAGCACAATTGTCACCACTGTTATTAACAGATCCTCAGGTATTCGATATTAGTGCAACAGTCACTGACAAAGCTGGAAATGTATCTATACCTGATAGCGCAACGGTGATCTATAAACTTGCAGATACAGATGTTCTAAATACAGTGATTGAACTCTCAGAAGCTGGTTTATTGAACACCGAAACCATTTCTGCATCAGGTGCAATTATTAGCTTTCCAAGCGGTACGAGTACTGCATATTTAGAAGCGCCTGTGACTGAATTATATGTTAATGGCACACCGATTAGCTGGACGGGTCAAAATACTCAAGAGCTTGTGGGGAGTGTGAATGGTATAGAGGCGATCCGTATTTCATTAAATGCTGAAGGTAAATATACGGTAACCATGAGCCAAGCAATTGAACATGGTGAACCAAGCACAGCAACTGATGATAAGTTAGCCTTTGATGTCCGAGTGAACTTTGCCAACGCACGTGGTGATGTGACAGAGTCACAATACATTACGGTGAATGTGACAGATGATGTGCCAGTTCTTGCTGCAGATCGTACTGAAGCGTTAAGAAATACGTATGTTGTTGAAGGTAACGCACTTGTTAAAACCAGTGCAGATGGTATTACAACTGCTGAAATTAATGTAGATGGCACAATCTTCAAAATTGATTATGAGAATCAGAGTATTACTCAAACAGCAACGGGCACTGCAGACAAAGTCTTGGCATATAACCATATTCCTGCAGAAAATGGAGTAGGTCAGCTATTCATCACCACAGAACGCGGTGAGTTAATTAAGTTTGATCTAGATACAGGCGCATACCAGTACAGTATTTTTGC
Organism: Acinetobacter sp. YH12211; assembly: GCF_013418015.1. NCBI lineage: Bacteria > Pseudomonadati > Pseudomonadota > Gammaproteobacteria > Moraxellales > Moraxellaceae > Acinetobacter > Acinetobacter sp. YH12211. The sequence continues at coordinate 4,891 of NZ_VPCW01000048.1, read as the reverse complement.
ACCATTAGCAGGCGATTATTCAACCTCTGTACCGGTTGCCGTGAGCTTAGGTGGTTCAAATACCTTGTTAGGCGCTGTAAATGCAGACGTTGCTGGCTTACTTGAGTTTGAAAATAGCCAACTGTTTGCTGTACAAGGTGATGGTATTTATGCTGTTAAAATTGCTTTGGGTAATGTTGCTGATGTAGGCGGTTTATTAGGTAGTTTACTGGCCGATCCGAAAAAGTTCAGCTATAACACAATTTTGGCAAATGAATTCGGTTTCAATATCACTTTAACATCCGCTGTTTTAGGTATTGGTCAGGCGACATTAGAGATTAAAGCTCAGAATAATCAGCCATTAGATACCTTTAAAGTTAATCAACTACTTAGTACGGTGGGTATTCAAGGTGGTCTTTCAGAACTATTAAATGTTGGTATTCTTCCTTGGACTTCTATTACAGCTTATGCTCAGAATGGAACTGAGCTTGCGAATAAAGATTCAGTGGGCTTGGCAGATGTTGGCTTACTCAATGATTTGTTATCTGGTGAAACAGCGTCTACCATTTTAGTTGATAGTGCGGGACGTGGTTCAACTTTGACTAAGGCGGGGGCAGTAGAAGCTTGGTCTATTTATGGCTTAGACGGTGCCGATAAAATCTATGGTGGAAATGAAGGTGACCACTTATATGGTGGGAACGGTAATGACCTCATAATGGGTAACGAAGGCGACGACTATATCATTGGTGGTCGTGGTCACGATATTTTATATGGTGGTGAAGGGTCGGATACTTTCCGTTGGGAAAAAGGTGATCAGGTCATGACCATTGGTATTGCGACAGACATCATTAAAGACTTCAATGCAGACTCAACAGTATTGGGCGGTGACATTCTGGACCTGAAAGGTCTGCTCAATGGTGGTGGTCGTTTAGGATTTATGCCAGGTAACCTGACCAATTATTTACATTTCAGTTATGACGAAGTTAATGATCAAACTATTATTCAGATTAGTACTGAAGGAGAGTTTGTCGGTGGTTATCAGGAAGCATCACATACTCACTTAGTGGATCAAGTAATCGTGCTTGAGGGTGTTAATTTATTTAAATCGACTCCTTCACAAACTACTGCCGACTTACACTCAGATTATGAGGTGATTCAAAATCTGATTGCACAAGGCAAGTTGGATGTGGCATTGGTTGATCAAGTGATTGGTAGTAATTCAACTGACATTGATCTAAGTGTGACCGATACAGATGGTGATAGCGACACTACAGCAATCACATTTGATACAACTGAGTTAGTGTCGTTTGGCTATAACCCAGACAACCAAGCGCCATGGGTATTTGGTAAAAATACCTCTTTACTTGGTTTGGTTGGTCTAGATGTATTAAGTGTGATTAACTTAGGTGAGCAAGATATTTTTGTGTATGACATCAATAATGATTTACGCAAAGTAGAACTTGAGTTCCAACAAATTGTAGCGGTCAATGTAACGAAACCAACATTTGGCTGGTCAGCAAGACTTGCACAAGAGCTGGGTCTAAAAGTTGAAGTCATCGAAAATGAAGGTGTTCTAGGGCTTATTGCGCCAACAACGACCTTACGTATCACTAGTGCGAGTACAGAACTAAATATTAGCAATAGTGCGATTAACCAGCTTTTAGCCACTGTTAAAATTGGGGTTCAAGAGGGTGATCTTGGAATTGTAAATGGCGATCTACTCAGCTTAGACGTTATTAATACCATGCAAATCCGTGCAACAGACAGCCATGATTTGACCACAACAGAAACGATGGGCAAGTTACTCGACTTAGATTTGGCGACAACCAGCTATCGTTTAAATGGTGACGTGAATTTGGTTGAAGGAACCGATGAAAGCGACACAAATCTGGATCAGTCAGCAGCAAGTGGGTCAGTATTAATCTATGGTTACAATGGCGATGATACAATCACAGGCAGTGCATATAATGATGTGATTTACGGTGGCATAGGCAATGATGTCATTCATGGCGGTGCTGGCAATGACCTGATTTATGGTGGTGCAGGTGATGACACGATTCATGGTGGTTCTGGACTTAACATCTTAAATGGCGGTGCGGGTGCAGATACATTTGTATCTACAAGCGGCGCTCAAGATGTAGTGATCTACGATTTACAGGCGAATGATGCAACAGGTGGACATGGTCAAGATACCTGGAATGGCTTTAAAGTCGCTAATGTGGCTTTTGACACAGATGCAGATATGCTTGATCTTTCAGAATTGATTGCAGATTCATTTGATGAGGCGCACGCTCAGTCGCTTTTAGAAAATGACGCAACTGCTTATTTCAGTTATATGGCACAGTTCATTCAGTTAGAACAGGTTGCTGATGGTAGCACAATCAATACGTTAGTGAAGGTCGATCGTGATGGAAGTGGTGATGGAAGTGGTGATGGAAGTGGAGAGGCATTCTCTGCTACATCACTAGTAACTTTAACGGGTGTCGCTACTGATCTTGAGCAATTACTGCAAAATGGACAAATTTTGTATTAAGTTTTAAAAATCTGACCAAACCCAGAAAGTATGCGTTTACTTCCTGGGTTTTTTGTATATATGGATAAATGGAAAACTATTAAACAGGACTCTCAATCTTCAGCTGGTCCTAATATTTACTGAAATTTTAAACCATCTGATATTTCTTTAACCGGTAATCCAGCGTTGCCCGGCTAATCCCGAGCAGACGTGCCGCTTCAGAAATATTCTGCTGGCTGCGCTGCATGGCGGTTAGAATAATTTCCTGTTCATGTCGTTCCAAAGAAAAATCCTCAGTCAACAGGGTTTTCAATTGAATTGGAGGAGGTTGAATTTTCAGCCTGCTGCTTTAACAGCATAGGTATCTACACAATTTCCATGTTTTGCGTTAAATTGAAGAGCATGCTCTTTAATTTTAACATCTCTCGCTTAGATCAGCGCCTTGTCAAACGTTACAACAACCTTGTTCAACTCAATATGAATCCTCTTGCTTCACTTGCTCCTGCAATCAAAGATATTGCCTCTGCTCAAAAAAATAGTTTTGCAACGACGCAAGCTGTATGGCGGTTTTTAAATAATGATAAAATCTCATTTAGACAATTAAATGAACCTATTCAAAAACTTGCTTGTGATCAGATTAAGACATCGCTGCATCGTTATGCTTTAGTTATTCATGATTGGTCACAAATCCAATATGTGACACATTGAACCGTACCGAGTTTGTCGGAGACCAACTTTCTTGAGAGAATGTTCCAATGACAAAACCAAAATATACCCCTGAAATCAGAGAAAGAGCGGTTCAATTATTGATTGAATCTGAAAAAGATTATCCTTCTACTTGGGCTGCAATCACAGCTATTGCACCTGAGCAGCATGCTGCGCAAGGGTTGTACTCCTGAAACATTGCGTGTTTGGTATTTAAAGCATATGGATCAACTAAATCCTGCCAAAGTACAACAGATATCTGACCAAGAAAAAATGAAGCAAATGGAACGTGAAATTAAAGAATTAAAACGTGCCAATGAAATTCTACGTAAAGCAGCCGCTTTTTTCGCCCAGGCGGAGCTCGACCGCCCACACAAATAATGGTGGATTTTATCCAGAACAATAAAGATCGATATAGTGTTGAAGCGATTTGTAGAATTTTACCGATTGCAGCTTCGACCTATTATCGGGCTTTAGATCTCGCTGACAATCCAGAACATCGAGCGAAACGTGCTCTGCATGATTTACATCATGCAGAGCAAATCAAACGTATTTGGAAAGAAAGTTTAGGTCGATATGGTGTGCGTAAGGTCTGGCAACAATTGAAACGTGAAGGTTATGTTATCGCACGTTGTACAGTTGCTCGATTGATGCAGAAGCTAGGTATACAAGGTGTTTGGCGTGGTAAGAATAAACAAACCACCCGTAGCCGAGATGATCAAAAACGAGCAGATGACTTAGTAAAACGCAATTTTAATGCAGATCATCCTGACCCTTGCGAAGCAATGCTTCTCAGGTCGCTGACTTCACGTATATTCAAACTCATTCAGGCTGGGTCTATACCGCCTTTATTATTGATGTGTTCTCGCGAGCAATTGTTGGATGGAAAGTATCAACACGTATGAATACAGATATGGTGCTCGATGCACTGGAGCAAGCATTGCATGATCGAGGCATGCCAAAGAACGTGATTCATCATAGTGACAGAGGCGTGCAATATCTTTCCATTCGTTATACCAATCGTTTAGAAGCAGCAAATTTACGAGCATCAGTCGGTACGACCGGTGATTCATACGATGAACCGTACCGGGTTTGTCGGAGACTTTTTATTTAAGTTAGGCCACCTGACCTAACGGATTAATTTTATCATAGTACATTGCTTCAAAATCAAAAGGTGGCACATAACCTAGTGCACTATGTACACGCTCTTTATTGAACCAATCTACCCAATTTAATGTCGCAAGTTGTACATCCGCTAAACCTTGCCAATCTGCTTTTAAATATTCAATCACCTCTGTTTTGTATAAGCCATTCACTGTTTCAGCCAAAGCATTATCGTATGAATCACCAGTCGTACCGACTGATGCTCGTAAATTTGCAGCTTCTAAACGATTGGTATAGCGAATAGAAAGATATTGAACACCTCTATCGGAATGATGAATCACATTCTTTGGCATGCCTCGATCGTGCAATGCTTGCTCAAGTGCATCGAGCACCATATCTGTATTCATCCGTGTAGATACTTTCCATCCAACAATTGCTCGTGAGAACACATCAATAATAAAGGCGGTATAGACCCAGCCTGAATGAGTTTGAATATACGTAAAGTCACTCACCCACAGTTGGTCAGGATGATCAGCATTAAAATTACGTTTCACTAAATCATCTGCTCTTTTTTGATCATCTCGGCTACGG
>NZ_VPCW01000047.1:0-9460 GCF_013418015.1 Acinetobacter sp. YH12211 | reverse complement strand
GTTCAAATGGCGATTCAGCGTTTAATTGGTTTTGGGAAAAAAGAAGAGTTTAAGGAAATTTTGGCAATTTTAAGAAAGCAGAATCCTGATAGGATAAGGGTTCTGTGAAATTTGTCGTGTACAGAGCTTAATTTTAATAAATACATCCAATAAAAATTATTTTACAAAAAGGATTGCCAAACGGAACAATACAGCGTATTTTAATTTTAACAGCTCATTTTTTGATGAAAACAAGATGTTAAAGCAACCTTTAATCGCAAACGCTTACTATTACTTTTGGCAGTTTCAATGATTGCCTGAGTCGCGTTCGGGCAAAAGGTTGCCCACCAGTTGATACCTGATCGGCAACCCTGATCAGGTTTTTTTATGTCTGGTGTTTTGAATTTTATAGGTTTTTCGGAGATTTAATCATGTACAACGTTAATTATTCATACTTTAGCAACTTTTATTGGTTTTACTTTAGTCAATCTATGACTCAAACCTTGCAATCCATTAGACCCATAACGCTGAAATAAATGATCGGACTGTAAAAAAGAGAAACAGTCCAAAGGAACAGACCAATGAATGCTTTAAATACTGCTTTACAACAACAGACCAACAATACTGAAATTAGTTTAAGTTTACCGCATCAACTCAAAGCACAACTCCCACTTTCATCTGCGCTAAAACAACAAATCGCACAACATCGACAGATTATTCAGAACATTTTAGCGGGCACAGACCCTCGCTTATTGGTCATTACAGGACCTTGTTCAATTCATGATCCGCAAGCAGCACTCGAATACGCAGAAAAATTAAAACAATTACAAAGCCAAGTTTCAGATCAAATTTTCTTGGTGATGCGCGCCTATATCGAAAAGCCACGTACTACGGTAGGCTGGAAAGGCTTTTTGTATGACCCAGACTTAGATGGCTCTGCAAACATGCAATTAGGCTTAGAAAAATCACGTGAACTGTATCTACAAATTATAGAAATGGGTTTACCAATTGCTTCTGAAATTTTAAGCCCAATGGCAACGGGATATTTTGATGATGTACTGGCTTGGGGTGCAATTGGCGCACGTACCAGTGAATCACAAATTCACCGTGAAATTTCTAGCGCCATGCCGTATAGCATTGGTTTCAAAAACGGAACTGATGGCTCAATTCAAATTGCATTAGATGCAATTCAATCGGCAAGTCATCCACATCAATTCATGGGAATGAGCCAGTCGGGTTTACCTGCTATTTTGTCATCACAAGGTAATCCACACGCGCATTTAATTTTACGTGGCGCAAATTCAGGGCCAAATTATCAATTGGCAGAAATTGAGAAAATTCAGCACAAAGCCAAAGGGCAGTTGCCTGCATTGATTATTGACTGTAGTCACGGTAACAGCCATAAAGACCCACAACAACAACCGCAAGTCTTGCGTACCATTGTGGCAGAACGTGAACAGACGCAAGTCCGTGGCATCATGTTAGAAAGTCATTTGGTGGATGGAAATCAAAAGATTTCTTGCGAGATGACTTATGGTCAATCTGTTACCGATGGCTGCTTGGGTTGGGATAAGACTGAACAACTGCTTATTGAGGTCGCTGAAAGCTTAAATCGTCAGGTTTTGGCTAAAACTGCATAAAAAATAAAACTCCAGAAACCCAAAAAACCTGAAATTTCAGGTTTTTTGGGTGGGAGAGTATTTAAAAATCAACTCTTCTTAGATTAGTTTTTAAAATAACAATTCTTTTGCTGCTATTAAAAACTAAGCCTGAATATCTGCATTAGGTTGTTTAGCCACAACAAATTTATAGAAAATTAAACTGATTAAGGTCACAACAGCACAGAGCAAATACGCTGCGGTATAGTCATAACCCGCAATAATCCAACCTAGAATTAACGCGCCTAAGGCGATACCAATATCGTAACAACAAAAATACGTAGATGTGGCATGACCAATACGATCTTTAGGGGAGCGTTGAATTGAAATGGTTTGCAGGCAAGGTTGGGCAGACCCGAACCCTACACCAATTAATGCAGCAGCCAACATAAAACCGAATACACTGTGTACCTGACTCAAGACAATTAATCCTAAAGCAAATAATATAATTGCAGGATAAATCACATAACTCGCCCCTTTACGATCATAAATTTTGCCTGTAATTGGGCGCAAAATCATCATCGAAACTGCAAATATCACGAAGAATAAACTCGCATAAGACAGCATATTGCGTGATTCTGCAAAGGTGGAAATAAATGACATAATACTGGCATACGCGAAAGAAACCATCATCACCATGAGTGATACAGGAATTGCTTTTTTCTCTACAAAATCTTGAAGCCCTAATTTACGTTTAGGTGTTGTTTCAGTTTTTACTTTTTGGGTCGCAATTGGAATCATTAAACAGAAGGCGAAACCTACCCAAACACTGACGGATAGTAAGGTAGAAATACTGGCATAAGAAACACTTTGAATCAGACTTAAACCAATTAAAGGTCCCAATACAATCCCTAAATTTACTGACACCAAAAAATAGCCCATACCTTCACCTTTGCGACTGTCTGGAATAAAGTTATTGGCAATAGGGACGGTAACTGTGGTGACAATGCTGAACCAAATCCCATGTAAAAAACGCAGTACGAGTAGAAACAGTAAACTATCTACAAAAATGTATGCCACGCTACACAGACAAAACATGATTTCAGAAACATATAAGGTTTTCTTTACACCAAATTTTTCAATAATCAAACCGCTAAATGGGCGAATCGCGATTGCAGATAACATAAACAAAGTCATGGCTAAACCTGCCTGTGACAAGCTACCACCCAACTCATTCACAATATAAATAGGCAAAACTGTCGTTTGCGCAAAATAAAATATGAATAAGAACAAGTTATTGAATAAGCAGAGAATAAACGACTTATTCCATAAATGTTCAGCATTTATAGCAGACATAATTTAAACCTATATGGTGAGTGGAGCAGCGTGTAATGTGTACTTTGTTATACAGATGCTTTGTTATTGGAAATCATCACACCGCGAGATCATGCAAAAAATAATAAACCCATTTATGTGAAAAGTACAGCTATTCAATAAAATTAAACTTAAAATTAGATTTTAATGCAATTATTTTAATTATTTTATCAAATAAAGATAATTAGGTTTATTTTCTAAAGTTGCAATACAAAAAAAATCAGCCGAAGCTGATTTCTTTGAATTTGAGCGATTAAACGCTGCAAATTTAAGGCTTATAAGCCAGATTCATAGTCTGCACTTGATAAAAGCTGTTCTACATCTGCCATATTGTCTGGTTTGATTTTATAAATCCAGCCTTTGCCATACGGTTCATCATTCACAAAATCAGGGTCATCTTCTAAATTGCTATTCACTTCAACTACTTCGCCTGAAACAGGGGCGTGAATATCTGAAGCTGTTTTAACAGACTCAACCACACCTGCTTGTTCACCCGCAATTACTTTTTGACCAACTTCAGGTGCTTCTACATAGACCAAATCGCCTAAAGCATCTTGTGCATGGTCTGAAATACCTGTGACGATCAAATCACCTTCAATACGCACCCATTCATGTGTTCTTGCATATTTTAATTCAGCAGGGTGATTCATTTGATAACTCCTTAAATTGTATCGAATCTTTTTGCCATGTTTTATACATGCTTTTTGCTAAAAACAAAAGTTTATAAATACGGATCTTTACGCCAATTGCTCGGACTGCGTCCACTCCAGCGTTTAAAAGCACGACTAAAATTTGCCACATCGCTATAACCCAATTCATCGGCAATTTGTTCTAGCGTGTAGTCTGTACGGGAAAGCAGGGAAGTTGCATGCCGATAACGTACTTCATCGACCAAGTTTGAAAATGAAGTACCTTCTGCAGCCAGTTGACGTTTGAGTGTGCGGTCTGACATGTGTAGATAGTCGGCAACATTTTCAATGCTTAAATAATGCTGTTCTGCGTGGGTTAAAATATCACGTACTCGCATAGAAATGCGGCGACGTTCACCTAAAGCAGAAAGTTCGGCTTCACATTGATTAATCGCAATTTGACTGGCAATAGGATCGGCATTAATCATTTTTAAGCCTAGATATTGCTTGTCAAAACTTAAACCTAAATACGGCTGATCAAAACGGAATTGATGATAAGGAAATTTCGAAAAATACTGATCAAAACCTGCAGGTTTAGGAAAGTCAAAATCGACTTCACCTGTAAAGTGTTCGGTACCTGTCATGGCTTTACTCATGGTAATCATGCCAATAATTAAAGCGATGGCAATTTCTGTGCGTAAAGGTTCCATGTGAATATCACACTGCAATTGCAGACTGGCTTTTTCACCAAAAGTTGAGAAAAACAATTGTAAAAAGGGCATACGCAGTTGAATAAAACGATTGGCTAAAATCAACGCATCACTAATTTCATGCGCAGTCATAATCGCATAGCCAATAAAGCCATGAATGGAAATGCGCATTTGCGTACCAAGATGATAACCGAGCGTCGATTCGCCTGTAAGTTTTAAAGCATGTTTAACCAACTCATTGGCAATAGGTGTAGGAATACGACATTCTGGGTCTGCCAACATTTCGCTATTGAGTTGAAATGGTGCAAATAAGGTATCTGCGTTATAACCCCAACGGGATACAACATCCAAAACCAATAAGCCATAAACCCCTGGAACACCTTGTTCCTGACGTGCTGATATTGTTTTCATGCATGTTCCATTGCATTTGCTAATTTTATTTTAATTTGCCTTAGCGACTGTCATCTATGCATATCTTAGTTTGCCAAACGGCGACATAAGAACGTAGATGACATATTGCATCTTGGCATGAAAATTAAAGAAATTCTATGGAAATTGTTAGACAAAACAGGCTTTGACTATATGCGATAAATCTGCATTTCATCAAAGCCTGAGTTACAGCAAAGTTGCTGGAGATGCTAATTTTTATCAGTCGATGGTTTTACGATTTTATCTTGTTCAATTAAAAAACCACCTGTTTGACGCTGCCAAAGTTGTGCATAAATTCCGTTCATAGCCACCAGTTCATCATGCGTACCTTGTTCTGCAATACGTCCTTGATCGAGCACAATTAAACGATCCATTTGTGCAATGGTAGATAGTCTGTGTGCAATCGCGATTACAGTTTTACCTTGCATGAGTTCATCGAGGCTCGATTGAATTGCCGCTTCAACCTCAGAGTCGAGCGCACTGGTGGCTTCATCTAAAATTAAAATAGGTGCATCTTTTAAGAAAACACGGGCAATGGCAATACGTTGACGTTGTCCACCTGAAAGTTTAACACCCCGTTCGCCCACGTAGGCTTCATAGCCTTTTTTGCCACGTAAATCGGTCAATTGTGGAATAAATTCTTCGGCTTTGGCTTTGCGTACAGCTTCAAACATTTCTGCATCAGTCGCGTCAGGACGACCATATTTAATATTTTCAGCCACAGTACGGTGTAATAGCGAAGTATCTTGAGTGACAAGTGCAATATTTTTACGCAAACTGTCTTGGGTTACATCTTCAATATTTTGCCCATCAATCATAATTGAGCCGTGTTTGAGCTGATAAAAATGTAAAAGCAATTGAATGAGGGTCGATTTACCTGCACCCGAACGTCCCACAATACCAATTTTTTCGCCTGCACGAATATGCAGATTAAACTGGTCAATCACGTTTTTACTATTATAGGCAAAACTGACATCTTTAAACTGAATTTCGCCTTGAGCAACTTGTAATGGCTTCGCATTGACTTTGTCTTGAATCGCAATTGGACGTCCAAGAGTTTTCATACCATCTTGAATGGTGCCGACATTTTCAAACAGGGCAGAGGTCTGCCACATCATAAACTCGGCAATACTGTTGAGTTTAAGAATCATGGCTGTGGTGGCTGCAATAATCCCCAATTCTGCACGACCATTTAACCACAGCCAAATTGCAGTACCTAAAACGCCTACATACAACACCACGCTCAGTAAATTGATGCTGATTTCATATTGAGCGCCCAAACGCATTTGTTTATAAACCGTCACCATAAATTCTTGCATAGATGCTTTGGCGTATTGGCTTTCACGGCCTGCATGCGCAAACAATTTTACGGTTTGGATATTGGTATAAGCATCGGTCACACGTCCTGTCATCACTGCACGTGCATCGGCTTGTTCATTAGATACTTTGCTCAAACGCGGAATAAAATAAGCTGCTGCAAGAATAAATAAAGCCAACCATAGCAATAACGGCAAAATGAGCATTGGAGAAATTGCGCCCAATACCAGACTAATCGTAATAAAGTAAATGAATACATAGGCAAGCATATCGCCCAAAATGACCCAAAACTCACGTACTGCTAAGGCGGTTTGCATGACTTTGGCAGAGAGTCTTCCTGCAAAATCATTATGGAAAAAATCCAGACTTTGTTGCAACATTAAATTGTGGAAACGCCAACGCAAACGCATTGGAAAACCACTGTATAACATTTGATGCTTCACAATTGACTGCGCACTGGCAAAAAAGATATTGGCCAATAAAATACAAAACAGCAAAGTAAGGTTCTGCTGATGTTGCGCAAGGAAAGTATCTGGCTGACTTTGACTAAGCCATGTGACTAAATCGCCAATTTTTGCATATAGCAAAGCTTCAAAGCTGGCAGCGCCTGCAGTACATAAAACCAATAACAATAAATATGGACGTACACCTGAAGCTGCTTGCCAAACAAAGGCAAAAAACGTGGTTGGCAAGGGTTCGGTCAAACCTTTATTTGGATAAGGATCTATAAGTTTCTCGAACCACTTGAGCATACGATGTTACCTTGATGACTAAACCTAAATTTAAAGATAGATAAATTTAAGACAGTAAAAACAAAAACTTAGGATAAAGTTAAGAGCATTCCTGTGAATATTTCTTAACTTATAGTGATACAGCTTGTAGGTCTAGTTTACGCCATAACACAGCAAATGTTGAAAGAAGAAATATAGATGATTAATTTGCATACAAAATCACGTTATAGATTCACTTTTATACATAAAGCTGCAACACATCAAAAATTATCCATCCACAAAACGCGTATTGGTTCACATTTTTAATGATATTTCATCGAACCAATAGCATATAAACATTTAATTTTAATGAAAAAATTAATTTAAATTCAACATTGATTGCTATAATCACGCCCATTTTTAGCACAACCGTGCTGTAAATTGGTTTTAAGTTGATATTTTTATGATGCGTAATTTTTTAGGTGCAATTGCACTATATTTGGGATTTATTTTTCCTGCTCAAGCCATGCCATTTGATCCATTGATTGGTACATGGAAAGTCATTGATGATCATAAAGGGCATTATGTTGCAGAAATTGTGATTCGTAAGAACTCTAAAACTTCGGAATATAGTGCTGTAATTACTCGAAATTTGTTATCGGTAGGCACAATTCAATTAGAGGTATGCAGTAAATGCCAAGGCAACTTAAAGAATCAGCCCATAAAAGGCATGCAGGCATTAGAAGGCTTAGTGGCAAATTCAAATCCGAAACAATTTTCGCAAGGACAATGGATTAATCCGAAAGATGGTTATGTCTATAAAATTGATGCTCAATTAAATGCGGCGAATAATCAAATGAAAGTATATGGCAAAGCCAAGAGCGCGAATGCGATTAGCACGATGACTTGGAAAAAACTTTAACAGATTGTACGGCGTATTTTTGAAGCTACTTGATTGAAAGATTGAGTAGCTTTTTATCTTTTTGTGAATGATAAGATAAATTGAGACACCGAACACTCAAAATAAACCCATATATATCAATTACTTAATATATTCATGTTATTCACCAATTAAAATGTCTATGCGATAAACCATTTAAAATGTCCTGTTTTTAACTGCAAGAGTCAAGAACAGGATTTAAATTTCTTTGTTCAATAACAACTTTCTGAGCTTTACGACTCGGCATACTTTTCTTGGCACGGGAACTTTTATTTTGTTTTTCCAACTCTTCATGTTGTTGCTGGATATGGGCCAGAACCGCACCTAATCTTTTATTCTCAACTACTTCATTCTGCTGCAGTCTAGCCAGTTTATTGAAAATACTGTAGTTGATCTTCCGTCCTTCGTGCATGATGGCCACAGTACCATCTGGATACTCTAAAAATGTTATGTATTGCCCAACAAGTTTGTGGTTCAGTGGTGTTGGCTCAAGCATATAAATACACTTGTCATACGTGATAGTCAGATTCTTCGTGACCTTACGCGGTTCCTGCCAGGTAAAAATATCCTCTAGCTCAGCATCAGATTCCGTTAAAGGTCGATGCAAGTTCTTCGAGTTTCTCGCACACTTGGCAAACTTCTGATTGAACTGCTCAATGAAGCAGGGCAGCCAAGCATTGGCCTCGGTAATTGAGCAGATGCCTTCCAAACGCATTTCCTTGATCAGGCGATCCTACAGAGTTCTGTTGGCGCGTTCCACACGTCCTTTGGCCTGTGGTGAGTTGGCAAAGATAATATCGATGTTTAATTCGTTGAGAATCCTGCCAAATTGCGTGATCTGGCTGTCTTGCTTGGATTTCTGATTGACTCGAAATACTGAGTGTTTATCGCTATAAAAGGCCAAAGGCTTGCCGTATTGCTCAATGTAGGCTCGGGTTGAAAGCATATAATCAAAGGTCGTTTCGGCCTCACAAAAGCGCAGATGCAACAGCTTTCCAGTGGCATCATCAATATAAACCAACAAGCAGCATTTAGCGTCACGTCCTTCAAACCAATCGTGATATGAGCCATCAATCTGGATTAGCTCACCAAAGCAATCGCGGTTATATCGAGGTTGATATGGACGTTTCTGGCGCTTGGATCGCGGAATCCAGAGACCATTTGCAGTCATCCAGCGCCGAAGCGTTTCTACAGGGATATTCAGGTCAAATATGCTGTTGAGCTTCTCATGCGGCAAGGTGGAACCAAAGCCCAGCAGATGTTCAGAAATAATGGAAAGGCACTTTGATTTTAACAAGTCATCATGACGACGATGACCCGGTTGACCACGACTGGCATGTGCCAGACCTGAAACACCGTCTTGATTGAGCTTGTGCAATAATCGAGTAATTTGGCGTGTTGAAAGATTCAGAATTTCTGCAGCACGGACTTGTGTAATACGTTGATCTCGAACATCTTGCAGGACTGCAAGACGTTGTATTTCCTTGTCAGACATAGTGATCAGCATCTCAAGTTTATATCCAGTCCATGATGTTGATGCGCATCATAGACCAGACATTTTTATTGGTGAGAATACAGACACTTTAAATGGTTTCTAACAATACAATTGCGCATAATCAATATTATGTTAAATCCGATACACCTAATTGAACCGTACCGGGTTTGTCGGAGACCACTTTTCTTGAGAGAATGTCCCGATGAAAAAAGTAAAATACACCCCTGAAATCAGAGATAGAGCGGTTCAATTATTGATTGAATCCGAAAAAGATTATCC
>NZ_VPCW01000046.1:0-10494 GCF_013418015.1 Acinetobacter sp. YH12211 | reverse complement strand
TTCGCAAGAGATGCGATGGATGTCTGATGATTTGTAGTCATAAATTTTAGTCCCCACTTGTTTCTAAGTGGGGACTAAATTAAGGCTTATAGGATGAATTCAGAAGGTGTGTTCAGCGGACGCTTACTCTAGATCAGCATAGCTTTCCCCTACTGCAGCTTTTTTGCTTGCAAATGGATCATGGTGAGCTAGCTTGTTGGCAAAGAATTGAATCTGTTTATCTGTCAATTTCTTAGGTTTATTATGCGTAATTGCATCCACAGGTTGCTTAGGTTTGAATGAAAAAGTCTCCGACAAACCCGGTACGGTTCATTAAAATTGGTATGGGATTCAGCGGACGCTTACGGTTTTTCTAAGTTGTCTGTCATTCTTTTTTTCTCTTTTTTTATTCTTATTAGTATTTTTTATCCCTATATTTCAAAATTTGATTGAGCTAGTATCTAAATATTGTATTAGCTCTCAGGGATATTATGTACGATCCTAATAAAGATCCACGCTATGATCCGAAGATTGATAGTCCAGGTGTCTATTTCAAATTTTGGTTTTTTATTGGTGGCTTTCTACTGTTGTGCTATGTGCTTATCAAAATCCAAGATGCATATAACTACGTTGCTAAGAGCATAGCTAACTTCTTTGAACCTATTTTAAAATTTTTAGGATTCTAACTATTTTCAGCTTCTTTAATACGTGCCAAGATGAAGTTAATTACATCCTGTTGTCCTAGATTAAAGGCTGTCTGAGTTGCTGAGTCTTTATCAAATGCTAGTGGTACGTGGAATAAAATAATGAGTTCATCTAGTACCTGTATTCCTTCTTCACTTGTAAAGACTCTGTGATATTTATTACTGTTCAAGCATTGCTCCTAGCTCTTCTGGTGTCATCTGTTTAGCTTGGTCTTTTGCTATATCCATAGCTGTTGAACCTACTTCTGACATTAGAGCTTGTTGCTGTTGTTGTTCTTGCATCGCTTGTTGTTGCTGTTGTTTAAGCTGTCTCAATTCTGCTATTTCATCTTCTGTACGAAGTGCTTCTTTAGGTACGTTGTCAACGGCATTCTAAAATTGACCCCTTTTACCTTACAAATGGCAAAGTAAAATTGACCCCTTTGATCTCGTATTAAATTTCAACCTGGGGCTGAATCCCAATTCTTTTTTTATCCTTCAAACGATAACTCTCACCCGATATTTGTACCACATGAAAGTGATGCAATAACCGATCTAACATCGCAGCGGTCAACGTAACATCATCCGCAAACGACTTAGACCATAAGCTAACAGGTGAGGTTGTACCGCTATATACGCTTGAGACTAAGAGTTGAATACCTTCACAGGCTGTTGTGTCATACAGTTCAGCTCTTGCTTGTTTTCGTTCTTGTGATAGTCCTGATGCTGTTACGTCTTGGAAGCTTTGCTGACGTTCAGGAGCGCAATATTTATAACAATCTCGCCAATGGCTTTCATGTTTTACACGTTCAGATTTAAGTTGAGACAAACGCTTTAATAGTTGTTGTGCGTCCAATCTCTTTAAGCCCCTGTTTTCGTGTTACTCGAATTATTGTTACCTGTATTATTAGCTGTATTAATTACATTACTTGCGCGCCTAAATAGCCTGGATGAGCTGTTTCGATTTCACCACAAGCAACGTCATCCTCATGCTTACGTTCAAGTGCCGCAATCTGCTGATCATTTAATTCAATACCATCCTGTGCCACTTTAGCCTCAAGTGCTTTTAAACGCTTTTTAAAGTTTTCTAAATCATGACGAAGCCATATAGAGCGAACCCCACTCCCTGAAACGAATACACCCTTCTTGCGTAATTCATTACTCGTACGGTGCTGACCATATGCGGGATATTGAAATGCGAAATCAATAACAGCCTGTTCAGTAGCATCATCTACTCGGTTTTTTAAATTTGGTACTCGACGGGATTTATTGATCAGTGCGTCAATATCACCAGACTTCACTAACTCTTGATAGCGATAAAATGTATCTCTTGAAACACCCATCACTTTGCATGCTCTGGATACATTCTGAAGCTCTTCAGCTAAATTGAGCAGACCTACTTTGTGTTTAATGATTTGATTGTTAGTATGCAACATAAGAAAGTTACCTTTGTTTGATTAAGATTTCGACACCTTTATCAAAACGGGTAACTTTCTCTTTTTCAAGAAGAATGTACGATCAAGTCTGAACTAATACAGATAAGAGGCTTTGGCAGAGATTCTATTATCCAGTAATTCTGTGATCATCCCAATAACACGGCACTACAATCAAAGTGTTTTCATGTAAGCGTGACCATAATCTGACACCTAAATCCTGTTGCATATTCTGTAATGTAAAATTGGAAATTAGAAGGGTAGATTTCATACTGTCATAGCGACTATATGAAATTTTATGCACCATTTCCAAACGTTTCTCATGCCGATCATGCAAGCCATATTCATCAATAACCAGTAAATCAAAACTTGAAAAATGGTTGATTACTTCATTTTCAGAACGTGATGTTAGCGGCAGTGTAAAAATGACCCCCTAATGGCATTTAAAAACTGACCCCCTTGGTTAATATAGCGTTTATTTAGACCTGAATTTTTGATTTTTTGTTGTAGTAAACGCTGTTGTAGTTCAGCTTCATAAGCTACCTGTGATTGGTGTACAGTTTCTTCCGCACATAATTTACATAGCTTATGACCAACAATTTCCATTACAGGTATTTGATGTATAGGGCACACGTCTGATGCTTCTGCATGTATTTGGAGTGCTTTAAACACGGGATTCATGGTTATTCTCCTAAGTCCATTTTTATTTTTTAAAATAAAAATCTTTGCTTCTTTCAAAAGGACTATCATATTTTTATTGGAGATCACCGATATAGACCGGATTCCAAAGTGAAAATTATTGTTCATTTTTCTACCTTTTAATTGGTGTAAAAGGTTTAGGTCATCAATTAGATGACCTTAGTTTTTTGATTTATGAGTAAGCAAGATTGGTTAAGTAGAGGCGGGCTTTCTTTGCCAAATTTCCATAATCAGCCTGTCCATCATCTAGCTGTCGTTGCAACCAAAGCCTTAAAGCTTGATGGTCATCAAAACATTTGTTTACGTTTAGCATAAAAGCGAGGTTGTGTAGTTTGGGAATTTGAAACTCCTGAATGAGCTCTCTCGCCACTGCATCAGCTTCCTGTGACACCACAACACCGCCAAAGAATGATTTAGTCATACTCATTCTCCATGTCTTTTAACTTTTCAAGCATGAGCTCAAAAGCACTGCCATCACGACGGGTAATATTAGGAACATAGCGACTGTAAACACGGAACAACATTTCAGTGGTTGAATGCCCCAATTGTTTGGCAATCCATTCTGGGTTTTCCCCAGCTGAGAGCCATAATGTCGCTGCAGTATGCCGTGTTTGATATGCACGACGACTTTTAAGACCTAAAAATCTTAATAATGGATGCCATACACGTCGATTCACTAAGCGATAGTCCAATGGATTGCCATTTCGCATAGAAAAAACGAATTCAGAGCGACTCTTGACAATGTTCTTTTGTTCTAAAAGAGCTTGATACACTCGTTCACTCATTTGGATGACACGGTCTGATCCATAGGTTTTGGTATCACCAAGTTTGCCGTTGACCAAAGCTTCTTTGATATAGATTTCGCGACGTTGAAAATTGACGTTATGCCACCGTAACCCATCAATTTCACTGGTACGCATACCTGTGAAGAAGCGAACGGTATAGTACGGTTTAAAATCATCGCGTACAGTCTCTAAGATCTTCTGTACTTCCTGTAAAGTGAAAGGTGTTACATCAATGCGACTTTCCTTTAGATTCTTAATATTTTTATATGGCGAAACAAAATTGTATCGTTCCGCTGCATCATTAAGTATCATACGTAAAGGAGTCATGATCTGATTGATTCTGGACGCCTTCAGACTTGCTTGCTTTAAACCGTAATTCACTTTGGCGAGAGAGGAACGGAATTCAAGCAAGTCTGGCTTTTTTATCTGATCCAAGCACTGAT
The DNA here is from genome assembly GCF_013418015.1 of Acinetobacter sp. YH12211. Lineage (NCBI taxonomy): Bacteria > Pseudomonadati > Pseudomonadota > Gammaproteobacteria > Moraxellales > Moraxellaceae > Acinetobacter > Acinetobacter sp. YH12211. The sequence goes on along the minus strand of NZ_VPCW01000046.1, from coordinate 6,472 downwards.
GGCCTAATGCAGGGATCAAATAATTATTTAAAATAATCAGTACCTTTTCCTGGTAGGAACTGCGCCATTCAATTTTTTTCTCATCAAACCAAATATGCGCAAAATCCTTAAATAGGGGTGTTGATGAGCTCAGTACAGCTTTACGTTGCTGTATCTCACTAAACTGTGCAACTCGTTTGCTTTTAGGAAAATACTTTGCATACTCGAACGTCCCTAAAGTGATTTCTGCCTCAAGCTGCTCTAAACGTTTTTTGAGTAGTTTACGGTTTTGTGTTGTCGCTTCGAGACTAGTTGTTTCTCTGCAACGAACACCTTGATAGCGGAAGTCAACAACGAGCTTTCCATAACGTTCCTGAATATTAGCCATATGCCGTACTCCTTATTGCAAAGTAGTTAGCCCTAGGCTTGTGAACTTCAACATATCTTCTTCAATACGTTCCCAAACAAACAAAATTTTGCGTCCACCGAATGGGCGGATGTAATGAATGCCCTCAAGGAAAATACTGTCCTTAAGTTGGTTACGGATGGTACGTGGGTCGTAATGAATTTTTTCAGCCAACTGTTGGGCTGTCATGTAGGTGTATGTCATAATCATATTCCTGTAAAACTTCATTGGATGTAGGGATAAATTGCATCCTTGAAGGTAAATTACCCCTAAAATTGCTTAAATGCAATTAAAAAGTAATCGGATTAGAGGAATTTATTGTGATTATTTGTAAACTGCCAACTCTTTTGGCTGAAAGAAGGATGAGAGTCGCGGATCTTATTCGTGGTACTGGTATTAATAAAACGACATTGCATAAGCTTTATAATGGTGATTTGACACGAATAGATTTCGATACTATTGATAGGGTATGTGATTTTTTAGATATACAGGTTGGAGAGTTATTTATATTTGAGCGAACAAATCATACATTGGTGCAGGGAAATAATAAGGATATAAGCAAGGAATAATAAGATACATAATCACTAATTTTTTATGTAATTACAAAAAAAGGCTTGATCAATTAGATTCAGCCCAGAACAGGAAATAGCGAGTAAAAAAGTTGAGTCACTTTCTGGTCACCATTTGGTCACTAATTCCAAATGTAATATTCTGTTAACTTACTTTTTTATGTATCAGATTTTTTGATTGATAAAAATATTTATTAAAATCAACAAAAAAAGCCCCTATCTTTCGATGGGGGCTTTTTGAATCTGGAGCGGGAAACGAGACTCGAACTCGCGACCCCAACCTTGGCAAGGTTGTGCTCTACCAACTGAGCTATTCCCGCATGCGGTGTATAATACATGATGCAAAAATAGGGTCAATCATTTTTTGCATGTCATTGTACTGACTGAATAAATAAACAACATTTTTGGAAAATAGTGCGGTTAAATGACTTAGGTTGTTTGTTTTATAAAAGTTTTCATTGTCTGCAAAAATATTAATATCACTTACAATGCGCTGCAGCTATGCGAAAAATAAAAGCATCAGACATAAAAAATCCGCAGTACTAAATTTCTAAAAATGAAGCCGACTGCGGATTTTTTAGGTGATTCAAAATAATTTTATTAAATTTAATGTAATTAGACAATAAAGTATCATACTAAAATCTTGGTAAGCGGTTGATTTTTCATATTAGGACAAACAATAAAGTTTCATACCAAGCTCATGCTTGAGGAGTTCAACTCAGAAAATATATACAATAAAGTTTCATACTAAGATGTGGAAATTAGCTGAGCTTTTTCCGCATCGTAGTAAACAGTCTCAATAGAGCCTTTTTTAATATGATTAATAATGTCATTAATGATGTTAAGAGAAACCAAGAACCATTCTTTTGGTTTTACAGGTTTCCCAAATCTATCTTCGATATTAATATCCAACTGAGCTGATTGTAGGACCTTATGAATCAACTTTTCTAATTTATGCGGCACAATATTTTCTGGTAACCCATAGCTAGCAACAAGCTCAACATCTGCGAGTAGATAACTAGGATCATTCTTTGCATCAGTAATCCGCTGGTTGACCTTACTTGTGGTCACACCAATTTTGTGAATGACATCTTTATGCTCTTTAATGAATGAGTTATCTGACTTACTTCGCAAGACATAAATAGTGCCACTTTTAATTTCGATGGGCTTTGTTGCACAAAGATTTGAAATGCAAAGCGCCCCTAATTGTGCCAAATTTAAGGCGTAACTTGGGTAAGTGGTCGACCTAATTCCGTAAATCTGTTGAGAACTGCTACACGTGCATGAATTTCATTCACCTGACTAGGAAAGCTTCTTGCCATTAATTTATCGCCTAATAATTTGATGCAATGCATCTTGGTTTCCACCAAACTTTGGCGATGATAGCCTGACCATTTTTTCCATAATGTCCTGCCTAAACGTTTAACTGTTCGAAGTAATTTATTTCGCTCTAGCGATCTACTCTTTGTATCTTTCCATGGTTTCGCATTTTTTCTAGGTGGAATCACCGCATATGCTTGCCGATCTGCAATGACCTGACGGCATTGCTTGGTGTCATAAGCTCCATCGGTATAAACAGAGTCAATCTGCTCATCTTGTGGAATCTGATTAAGTAAATCACCAAGCACCTGTGAATCACTGACATTATTGGTTGTGAGCTGAATAGCGCGTATTTGTAGGGTTTTGGCATCTATACCAATATGTAGTTTACGCCATTGGCGACGATATTCAGCTCCATGTTTCTTGCGTTTCCATTCGCCCTCACCTAGAAACTTCATGCCTGTAGAGTCTACGAGTAGATGCAGCCCATCGCTACTTTTTTGGTAGCTGATTGCAATATCAATATGCTTTTGTCTTCTACAAATGGTGGAATAATCTGGTGCTGTCCAATTTAATCCGCAAAGTTTAATCAGACTTTGCACAAAGCCAGTAACCATACGTAAAGACAAACGGAATAGAGATTTAATCATTAAGCAGCATTGGATAGCTGCGTCGGAGTAGGTTTGATTTCGCCCTTGTTTGCCTTTTGATGGAGCATACCATTGCGTAGCAGGATCAAACCAAATGGCAATATTTCCGCGACTCATGAGTGCTCGGTTATATGCGGGCCAATTGGTTGTGCGGTAGATTTTGTGTGTAGGCTTCTTCATTTGAAAATTATATCGCTGAAAAAGCCTTTACAGATAGGTTTGTGCAACAAAGCCCTGATGATGCCTGATTGCTGTTCGACTGAAAAATCGAGAATAGAACCCTTCATATATAGCCCTGCTGTGATGGCAAACTTGATTCGCGCCAGTTGTGTTATTGTGTTGCTGAATATACCTCAAAAGATACCAATTTATCTTCAATCAGGTGGTTTTTGAGTCGAGCCAGTTTATTTTTTTCATATTCATGTAATTGTTCTTCTCGAACATCAATCAAGTTGAGCTGATGATCTAAATGAAAAGCACAGCGTGAGTCGAAAGTCCGATCTGTACTAAACACAGCAACAATACTGTGGTCTGCTAAAAAATAAAAATCGTAATCAGGCAGCGTATCAAGCAGTTTTTTGGTATAAAAAATTAAGATTGGCGTATCTTCACCTTCCATCAAAATATCACCACTGCCTTGTTCTAAAACTTGTTTCCATGTCGGAATATAGTCTGCATGTTGATTGGTGCAGTCTTCATCTACGCCATAATGCTCGAAGCGTAGACTTGCTCCTATTTCTTTTGCAACGAAAAAACGATCAACCATAATGGCTGTTTCATGGTCATATTGTGGATAGCGTTCAGGATGAGGCAGATAACAGTCTTCAAGAAGTTTTGCGAGATAGTACGCATTGGGTAAAAAAGCATGTTCACAGTGTTGAGTCCGAATTTCTTTGCTTTCACGATGGTAATGCGCATATTTTTTTAAATTTTCATTGAAATAGATGGCTTGTTGATCATCGGTATACAGTTTTTTATCATTGTTGAGTTCAGTCGGGGTGTAATAACTGGATTTTTTAAAATCTTGATAGTTTAAGAAATTGAAAAATAGAAAGATGATGACAGCAATGATAATAATGGTGAGTAGCACAATGAATCCAAAAATTGAGCGTTATGTATCAAATTTTATAGCTGATGCCCAATCTTTTGGCAATATCAACAGCATTGAACATCCATGCTTTTTGATCAAATGCTGTGGTTGAATGATTTTGCTTTAAGCAATGATTTTTGCTAAAAATATAGTGATACAGATAACCACCACAAGCATGATTTTGCTGTAAATACTGCCAATAAATAGAGATGACTTGGGTTGTTCTTCAGAATTGAGCCAGTTCCCTTGATGATCAAAAATAAGAACATTTCTAGCACCTGCATTGTAGCCAAGCTCACGTAATGCTCGATTCTCTACAAAGGTGATTCCACCTTCAAATTCCTCTTTTACTTGTAACAATAGAATTGGGCTTGGGTCATACCATGGTAATTTTTTCATTTTGATTAACTGCGTTAAGGTTGATTCAGCAGCCTCAAAATTTGCAATGATTGAGCGTGGATGATCATATTTTTGAGTGGGTAGGGTGGTGTGTTCAATTTGTCCTTGATGATTGAGTATTTGCATACGGTCACGGCACATTTGTACCCAAATAGCTTTTGGAAATTCGTTTAGCTTTTGTTGAAGTAGGTTGTTTGTCATATTTATTGTGTAAGTTTTTGATTTCGGTTAATTATAGATATTCTACTGAAAATTGTAAGCGTCCGCTGAACACACCTTCTGAATTCATCCTATAAGCCTTAATTTAGTCCCCACTTAGAAACAAGTGGGGACTAAAATTTATGACTACAAATCACTAGACATCCATCGCATCTCTTGCGAAAAAACGAAGAACATACAGTGCTGAATTTAAACAGCAGATCGTTCAGGCTTGTAAAGCACCGGACGTTTCAATTGCTTCAGTCGCTTTGCAACATGGATTGAATACAAATCTTGTATCCAAATGGATTCGCTTAATTGATGCTAAGCCAGGGAGTGATCGCTCACCACTACCGAATAAACCTGCATTTATTGCCTTATCTTGCTCTGCACCATTAGATCCTACTCCTACTGACATGTTAAAAGTTCAAATTACTTTACCCCACTCAAAAGCAGAAATTGGCTTGAAATGGCAAGTATCGAAAATATCTGCTTTAGCAGAATTACTCAAGGCACTGGCAACATGATCCGTATCAATGAAATTTGGCTCTCTACCCAGCCCATGGATATGCGAGCAGGGATGGATACGGTCATGGCGCAGATTATGAAAGCCTTTGGCTCAATCAAACCGCATTGTGCTTACCTGTTCTGTAATAAACGTGGCCATCGCATGAAAGTGCTGGTACATGATGGACTGGGCATCTGGCTGTGTGCCCGGCGGCTGGAACAGGGAAAATTCCACTGGGCTCAAGTTCACCAGGGTGAAAGCGTAGCTCTCAACCCGGAACAGTTACAGGCATTAATCCAGGGTTTGCCTTGGCAGCGCATTGGACGACAGCAGGTGGTGACGATGCTTTAAACCAGGCTGTTCCATTCTGCTATTCTCCAAACGTTCTATTTCATTCTTCTCATGACCTCAGGCATACTGCGGTCATGAATACACTGCCTGACTTAAGCCGTTGACACCATGAACAACTGCTAGAATTCACCAGACAGTTGGCGATGCAGCATCAACAACTCGCAGAAGATAAACAACAATTAGATGTCAAAGTTCAACATCTTGAAGTCACCAATCAGCAATTAGATTCTAAAGTTCAACATCTTTCCATTCTCAATCAAAAATACGAGCATGAACTGGCGCTGTTTAAACAGCATAAATTCGGCAGTAAAAACGAACATCTCACCGCAAAACAAATCCACCTGTGGGATGAAGCGGTTGAAGAAGATATTGCCGCGGTTGATCTAGAACTGGAACGGCTAAATGCAGATAAAACCAATGCAGCGACACACAAAGCCAAAACCAATAAACCTAAACGTCGACCACTGCCAGATCATCTACACACCATCCGTATTGAGCATGAACCTGCATCAACCCAATGCAGTTGTGGCTGCCAGTTACGTCGTATCGGCGAAGATATCAGTGAAAAACTGCATTTCAGACCGGCACAGTTCTATAAGGAACAGCATGTGCGTGGTAAATGGGTCTGTGATCAGTGTGACACTCTGACTCAGCAAGCGATGCCCGCCTATGTGATTGATAAAGGTATTGCCAGTCCTGAACTGCTCAGCCATGTGCTGGTATCGAAGTATGCCGATCATTTGCCGCTGTACCGTCAATGTCTGATCTATCAGCGGGCTGGCATTGATCTGTCCAGATCCACGTTATCTGACTGGATAGGTCGCTGCGGTGTAGAACTGGAACCTCTGGCCAATGCCTTAAAAGAGGTGGTGCTGCAACAGCAGGTGCTGCATGCAGATGAAACACCGGTCACCATCATGCGGATGGGTGAGAATGATAAAAAACCGAAGAAAGGTTATGTCTGGGCCTATGCCACCACACAGTACAATCCAGTTCAGGCGG
>NZ_VPCW01000045.1:0-10766 GCF_013418015.1 Acinetobacter sp. YH12211 | reverse complement strand
AACATTTTTTAGAAAAGTTACCTAAAAGTTACCAAAAGTTACCTAAAATGTTACCTGCTTTTTATAATAAAATCATATATTTACGAGTAAAAGTAACAAAGTAACATGATTTTTATATATTAAGGGAAAAAAATTTTTAAATATAAAGGGGAGAAAGGGGGAGAAATAAAAATAAAAAAATAATTATATAAATTGCTGTTTTTGACGTTACTTTGTTACTTTTCACCCCAACTGCATGATAAATAAGGAAAAACTAGGTAACATTCAGGTAACATTCAGGTAACATTTTTTAGAAAAGTTACCTAAAAAGTTACCTAATAAAAGATGGGGGTAGCCGATTGATGTGCTTTTCCACATTTCTATGCCTAGATTAATAAAAAAATTTCACACCAACCGACATAAAAAAAATGGCGATCTACCTCACGCAGACCGCCATTTTTCTTGTTTTGGAGAACTGAAACGCCAGCGACCAGAACAAAACCGAGAATCCCGCTCAAGACTCAAATTGAACCGCTAACACAGGAAGTTAGTAGAACATAATTAAAATATACCATTTTTAAAATAAATACTATATATTTAGAAAATAAATGGTGTAATTTTTTTTAAAGGACATAGCCCGATGAACTTAACCGAGTTACTAGAAAAACGCTCAACAACAGTTGCAGCCATGAAAGCCCTTGCAGATGCAGCAGCAAAGGCCCAGCGTGATTTGACAGACGAAGAATCTGCACAGTTTGAAACTTTGAAGAACGAAGAACGAAGCATCCAAAAACAGATTGACCGTGTGGAATACCTGCGAAGCCTAGAGCGTGGCGCACCAGCCGACCACGTTGGTGACAACCACAATAAAGACTTTGAAAAATTAAAGCGTTCGGTATCGGTGCAGAACATCATCCAAGCACAGATTGCAGGGCGTAGCCTTTCAGGTGCAGAACTGGAATACAACAAAGAAGCGGAAAAGCGTAGCGGTAAAAAGGCGCAGGGTGCATTTATTCCGTTTGATTCACTGGAAACACGTGCAACGAACAACACAACCAGTGCCAGCGACCTTGTTGCAGCGAACCACCGCCCGCAAGACTATATTGGTGCATTGCGAGCTTCTAACATTGTTCGCCAGATGGGTGTACGAACATTGACTGGATTATCTGGTGATGTAGTCATTCCAAAATACGGCACAGGCTTATCACTTGGCTGGGTAGGTGAAGAAGAAGCAGTAACAGAATCAAATATGACATTTGATGCAGTTACATTGACACCGAAGCACACAGGCGGAAAAACTGAAATGAGCCGCCAGTTGATCCAGCAGTCAAGCCCAGACATTGAAAGTTTAATCCGTGAAGATTTGAGCTATTTAGTAGCCCAAAACATTGATGAAGCAATTTTGGCGGGTACAGGCGTTAAAGATCCTTTGGGCATCATTAACACACTAGGGGTATTAACAGGCAACACCCCTGCAACATGGGCCGAAGTTCTGCAACTAATCCAGCAAATTGAAGATGAAAACATTACTAACCTGCAATGGTTGGGGACAAGTGCATTAAAAACAACTTTGGCAGGTATTGAGAAATCAACAGGCACAGGGCAGTACCTATATCAAAACGGCCAAGTTGGTGAGCTACCTTTCAAAGTGTCAGCGAACATGCCAGCGAAAACAGCCATTTTAGGTGACTTCTCTCAAGTGCTTTTAGGTGTATGGTCAGAAATCGACATCCTAGTAAATCCATTTGCCGAGCCAGCTTATAGTCGTGGTGGAGTTCAAGTAAGAGCGATGGCGACTTGTGACGTAGCAGTCCGACACCCTAAGGCCTTTCTTGTAATGACTGATGCGGTTACAGGTGGCTGATATGGAAAAAAGAGCCTTTAGCGTAGAAAGCAAAGGGCGCACCCTACATGGTTATGCGGCTGTATTTGACAGCCCGACCATGATAGGGACATTCCAAGAAGTCATAAAAAAGGGAGCGTTCACACGTTCCCTTGCTTCTTTGGATGCGTCAAAAATTAAAGCCATTTATGAGCATGACACCAGTCAATTGTTGGGGCGTTTAGGATCTAACACATTGCGACTTTGGGAAGATGACAAGGGCCTAAGATTTGAGCTTGATCTACCGAACACCACACTGGGGAATGATGTAGCCGAATTGGTGAAACGTGGCGACCTTGCGGGTTGTTCGTTTGGTTTTATTGTTCGTAACGAACACTGGAAAGACAACAGCAGGGAATTATTAGACGTAGATCTATTTGAAATCACTTTGACCAGTAGCCCAGCTTATGAAGCGACCAGCGTAGACATTCGGGCAAAACGCCAAGCAATAAAAAGATTGTCAGCAGCGCAAAAATATTTGGAGTGCCTAACATGAGCAGACGCACAAAAAAACGCATTGAACAGAGAAATAACACTCCAGCGTATGACACCTATTTTGCCAATGTTTTAAATGTGCCTTTGGTAAATGCAAAAACAGCAGAATCTATTTCCACTGTTTACGCATGTGTTTCAGCAATTAGTGAAACTATTGCAAGCCTACCGTTTGAAGTGTTTAAGCGAACAGCGACAGGTCGGGAAAAGGCAAAAAACCATGCTTTGTATAAATTAATCCACGACAAGCCGAACCACTGGCAGACAGCCCTTGAATTTCGGGAGATGCTGCAAAGACATGTTTTATTGCGTGGAAATGCTTATGCAGAAATTAAGCGGGATCGTAAAGGCATCACAGCCTTAATCCCATTGCACCCCGATAGCGTCACAGTTTTATTGAACCACAATGGCCACCTTGTTTATGACGTTGTGCAGCATGATGGCAGCAGCAAACGATTACTTGCAGATGAGGTTTTGCATTTACGCTACCACCCAAGCGACAGCACACCGTATTTAGGACGTTCACCGATTCAAGTAGCACAGGACACCATTGCACTTTCATTATCCGAACAGCAGCACGGTACAAATACTTTTAACAATGGCACTTCATTAAATGGCGTGATTGAAACGCTACCGACCACCACAAAAGACCAAGCCAAGCAGATTAGCGATAGTTGGAAAGCTAACTATTCAGGTGTGAAGAACGCAGGGACTACCCCAGTGCTACCAAGTGGCGCAAGTTTTAAGCCAGTCAGCATGAGCTTGATAGATAGCCAGTGGCTTGAATCCAGACAGTTTAGCGTATTGGAAGTGTGCAGGTTATTTCGTATTCAGCCGACCATTGTGGGAGTGCTGGATAATGCCAACTACTCAAACAGTGTGGAATTGGCTAGACAGTTCGTGACACTCACATTAAAGCGTCATTTGCTGATGTGGGAGCAGGCAATTAATAACACATGCTTAACAGCGAATTATTACTGTGAACACAATCTGGATGGATTACTGCGGGGTGATAACACCAACAGAGCAGCGTTCTATCAATCGGCATTATCTAATGGCTGGATGAGCATTGATGAAGTCCGAGAGCTGGAGAATCTACCAGTAGGCGTTATGCAACAGCAACAGGGCAAGGCAGACGATGAAGAATCACACACTGTATAAGCCAAAGCAGCGAGCCATCCCATTGAATAGCAGACTATGGCAGAAGATCAGACAGTCTGTTATTGCTCGTGATAGTGGCTTATGCCAGATATGTGTAAAGCGTGGCTTAACAGTGGCAGGGACAGACGTAGACCATATTAATAATGATGGGGACGACAACACGCTGGATAACCTGATGCTGTTATGCCATGAGTGCCACAGCTTAAAGACAGCACAGGACATGGGCAAGCAGGTCAATTGGGGTTGTGATGTGAAAGGCAGACCACTAGACCCGAACCACCACTGGAACAAGGAAAAGCACACTGCATGGTATGACTTGCCAGAGTGGAAAGACAACAAATATGCACAGGCCAGCAAGCGATTGGCAGAGCTGCGAGCAGATCGAAAAAATCACGAAAAGGTTTTGGATGAAGCACCGCCCGCCCAATCACATTTATTCGGCCGAGGTCAGCGGTTTGGAGAATGAGCAATGACAATGAGAAAACCAACAGCACTAAAAGAGCTTTCAGGCAATCCAGGAAAGCAAAAATTAAATGATGCCGAACCCGAATTTTTACCAGCCGAAACCATTGCACCAGATTGGTTACAAGGTGAGGGCCTGCACCAGTGGAACAAACTAGCCCCACAGATGGCCCTTAATAATTTGCTGAATGTTGCAACCGTTGAACCACTGGCGACCTACTGCGATTTATTGGGCGCATACATTGACAGCCGAAGAAATGGCGAAGTTCCAGACATGCGTATTTTTAACAGCTTGCGTTTGATGGCTAAGGAGTTCGGATTCACACCAAGCAGCAAAGGCGGGATAGTCGCACCCGAAAAAGGGAAAGGAAATGACAAGTCAAGATTCTTTAGCTAACTACTATTTTTGCGAAGATGAAGCGGACAAAGTTATTGGATTTTTTTCTGAGTGCCTAACCCACAGTACAGGGAAATGGCGAGGGAAACCGTTTGAGCTTTTAGACTGGCAGATTAAATATCTGCGGGAGTTGTTTGGCTGGCGCAGAAAGGACAACGGCAAAAGACGATACCGCCAAAGTGCTTTATTTATTAGCCGTAAACAGGGCAAGACCGAACTTGCAGCCGCTATTGCCTTGTATTGTTTGCACTGCGAGAACGAACCAGCAGCACAATGTTTTAACGTAGCAGCGGACACGGATCAGGCAGGGATTTGTTTTAATGCAGCCAAAGCCATGACCGAGAACGAACAAGAGCTATTGAGCCGATCAGAGATTTATAAGCGTTCAATCTTAGTCCCGAACACAGGCAGCGTTTATCGTGTTCTTTCAAGTTCAGCAGGCACAAAACACGGATTGAATATTCACTATTGCGGGATTGATGAACTGCATTGTATTGATGATCGTGAACTTGTGGACGTTATGACGACAGGCGTATTGGCTCGAAACAATAGTTTGATTCTCTACACCAGCACAGCGGGATTCGATAAAAATTCAATTTGCTGGGAAATATGGGAATACGCCCGAAAAGTGCGGGATGGGATTATTGAAGATCCAACCTTTTTACCGTGTATATATGAAGCCCCCGAAAGTGCAGACTGGAAAGAACCCGAAGTATGGGCGCAGGCTTGCCCAAGTTTAGGGCATACGGTAGACCTAAGTTTTTATGAACAGGAATGTTTAAAAGCGCAGCAAGTGCCAGCTTATGAAAACGTGTTTCGTAGATTGTACTTGAATCAGTGGGTAGAGAGTTCTAGCCGTTGGTTGAGTTCAACAGTCTGGGATCAGTGTGCAGATGAACATTATCCAGACCTTACAGGTGCAACGTGTTATGCAGGTTTAGACCTTTCCAGCGTTCAGGACATTACAGCCCTAGTTTTGACCTTTCCGAACATTGCGGGCAAGACCTACACACTACCTTTCTTTTTTGTGCCACAAGTGCAGATTTGGGAGCGATCCCGAAAGGACAAAGTTCCCTATCCGCAATGGGTGGAGCAGGGCTTTATGGTTGCCACGGATAGCAAGGCAGTTGATCAGCAGGCAATCCGTTTAAAGATTCACGAACTAGCCGAAAAATACAATATTGCTGAAATTGCCATAGATAGATGGAACGCCAGCCAATTGATGACAGATTTAGAATCTGATGGGTTTAACGTGGTCGGATTTGGGCAAGGTTACGGCAGCATGAGCGCACCAAGTAAACAGCTTGAAATGATGCTGATAAATGAGGAAATCAAACACCCGAACAACCCAGTATTAAATTGGATGTGTGCCAATACCGTTGTTGAACAAGATGCAGCAGGTAATACCAAGCCAAGTAAGAAAAAGAGTTCTGAAAAGATTGATGGCATTGTTGCCCTTTGCATGGCACTAGGCCGAGCAATGGCGAATGTGGATTTAGATGTGAATGATTGTGAGGTAATTTTTTAATGAACTTAGTACAGCTTGCAGATTTAAAGATTCATTTACGGATCTTGCATAATTTTGATGATTCTTTGATTCAAATTTACTTGGACAGTGCAGAGCAGCACATAAAAAACTTTTTAGGCGTAGAGGACTGGGAAAAAGTTGCAGATGCACCAGCACCAATTAAGTCGGCAATTCTCTTGCTGGCAGCAGATTTATACCAGAACAGAACCATGCAGGCAGATCAGGCCCTAAATAATAACCGTGCATTTGATTTGCTTTTAGGCCCATACATTACAAAACAGGTGCATTAATGAATATTGGATCTATGGATAAACTTTGCATTATTGAAGAATTTACCACCACGTATGATGAATATAACTATCCTACAGAAACATGGGCGGAGTTCGCCAGATTGTACGGTGACTTTAGACCTTTGAGCAGTCAAGAAGCCATTTCTGCACAGGCGGAAAGGGTGAATTTTAAAGCCAGATTAATTACACATTTTATTGATGGCATTGATTCATCTATGCGAGTGCGGATCTATGGTTTAAGTAATGAACCAGAATTATTTGGAATTGATGGCGTGATACGTGACAACAAGACCAACAGGCAACACTTAACTTTTGAATTGCGAGAGCCAGAAATAGGCTGGGAATAACCAGCTTTTTTCGTTTCGTATAATGAATCTTATGTTAAATGATTAAAAAACAACCCTATTTTTTAAGTTGGTTTTATCGGTTATTCTGCGAGCCAACACAGCTAATTTTAAGAATAACCATGACACTTTTAACGATAGTTGAAGCCTCTAAACAGTTCGGGGTTACAAGGTCGAGAATTTACCGCGCTATTGATCGTGGGGAGATCACCCCACAGGTGAATGACGATGGCGCAAAGGTAATTGATGCGGCTGATATGGTGCGAGTATTTGGCACAAAAGCGAGTACACGTAAAACAGCACCGAACAAGTCCGATGCAATGCCCGCGCGACAGTCCGAGCAGATAGTCGAAATCTTGCAAGAACAACTAAAACAAGCACAGGAACGCGAGCAATTTTATAAGGCCGAAATAGCTAATATTAGAAAAGATTTTGATGATTTTAAACTTATGATTACTCATAACCCCACCCCTGCCCCACGAACAGAGGGCGAACAGCCCGAACATTTAAAACAGGGCAGAACGGACGAACCCCACGAACAGCAAGGGATAGAGCGTAATGACAGGGGAGTGACAGAGAAAAAGGAGCAGCCAAAAAGGGGGTTTTGGGGACGTTTCTTTCCTTAAAAAATTGAACATTTTTTTGTGATATTTGAATGTTATAAAAACTATTTTGTAAAGATTGTGTCACCTTTAAAACACGGATATACTCATTTTTGTAGCGGCAACAACGAAACTACAAAGTTTTTTTTGTGTATGTATGTCTCTCAAGTTAGATTTTTTTGAGCGAATACTACAGACACAAAAAACCCCAGATAGCAGTCTGGGGTAATTCGTAGGTTACTAACGTAACCGTTTTTAAATTAGTCACTTTTTCAGTTTGGCGACCAGAAAAGTGTATGTAAGAGAGCTTACGTTGATCATTATGTGAAAATTTTGCGCTTATCGCAATGCCTTTTTATACTTTAGGTATGAGAATTAAAATAATGATTTAATGTTTTAGCTTTTTTTGCATATATAAAATTGAGAAAGTGGCGCACATGGAGCGTCACAAATGACACTAAAACCTCTCACTAACGCGCGTTCGATTGGCCGCGCAATTGATAAATCAGACACTTCTATAAGACGCTGGGCGGACGATGGCATTTTGCCTGCACCTATCCAGATCGGAAAAAATCACTTTTGGGAAATCGAAGAAATCTGCGAAGCATTGCAGAAACTTGGTTATAGCGTTTCGCCTACTGATTTTAAAGAGGTGTAAGCCATGACTATTTCCCGCTTAGATTTAGACGACTACCAAGACACAGCCCTTGCAGCTAAGGCGCAGATGGAGCAACTTCACGCGCTTTTTAGACAGATCCAAAAGGAACTAGAGGACACCACACAGATAACAGCCAAGCACCTTGCAGACTTGGGGAATTATCTAACTGATAACTGGCTTTGCGAGTATGAAGAACTGGACGAACAGTTAAGCGTTCAGACCTGCGGGGGTGCGAATGAATATGCAAATTGACCCTACCGCAGGCACAGGAGATATGCCAGCACTCTATTACGCAGCCATGAATTACGTTCAAAATGGTTGGAAGATCACCCAGTTACCTAAACGCGGAAAACGTCCAATCCTGAATAATTGGCGCAATAAGCCTATCGAAAGCATTAGCCAAGTCGAAAGCGTGTGGGGAAATAACCCAGAATTTAATATAGGCCTACTTTGCTCAAATAATGGCTTAGTGTGTGTCGATGTAGATTTATTAAAACCCGAAGATCCGCCCGAAATGCTAGATGGCTTTCAGGAGTTGGCAATTTTAGAAAATCATTACGGTTTTAAATGTGTTTCAACGGTGGCCCAAGTCAGTGGGAGCGGTGGAAAACACTTCTTTTTTAAAGCACCTGCGGGGGTGGAATTTGTTGGAAACCCAACTAACCCCGAAACAGGCAAACCATGCAAAAAAATAGATATTCGATTCAATCACCAGATTGTCGTTGAACCATCCATCCATCCAGACACAGGGAAGCAATACCAGTGGATTGATGGCGGGATTTTAGCGAACGAAGCCAGCGACTTGCCCCCGCAATTGTTGGAAATAATCCGAAAAGACAGACAACGACAAACCACTGGACAACCGAAAAAAGCCACACCAGTTGCAGAAAGCGAACAATCAGACCTTGCCAGAGTGCGGGAAGCACTAAGCCATATCCCGCCAGACTGTGCCTATGATGAATGGGTGAAGATCGGAGCAGGTATTTATAGCGAATTTGGCGAAAATGGTTTTAGCCTTTGGGATGAATGGTCGAGTCGTGGCAGCAAGTACAATCCCGCAGAAATGCGGGGAAAGTACAGCAGCTTTGCCAAAATCACACAGGTTAGAATCCCAACTGTTTACCATGTGGCAATGCAAAGCGGCTGGAAACCAAAAGCAACAGCCGAATGGATACAGGCGCAAACCTTAAAACATTTCGAGGTTATAGACCCAGCAACAGGTAACGCCAGAGAAGCCAGCAAAGCGGCTGTAAAAATCTGCGACACATTCGCGGCAAAGTTAAAAGAAACCTTAAAGCTAGATCCTGCGGTTACATTGGACGACATTAAGGTAACTTATAAGATGAATCCGCTTATTGTAGATCGGTTTATTAATGAAACCATCCGCGATAAGAACAGCAGCGAAAAACTGCATTTATTGACCAGATCGGAAAATCTTAACTCACACCTAAAAAAAGATGCATGGACGCACCTAGTAGCAACCTATGGACAGCCGTATGACGCGGAAACCCTAGAAAAGGACATGAATGCTTTTATTGAAGAACAGACCGCTGGCATGAAGAAAGGAGATGCAGAGGATTTTGCCAAAAGTGTGCGACAGGTGATTTTTACACTTAGAAATGCAGTTTATTGGCATATTGACCATTACAACCAGCGAACCCAGTTAAGTTTTAGCGTTGATATGTTCGCACAGGTGCGAGAGGTTGAGCTTTTAGAAGATAAGGCACATTTCACATTGACGCATAGAAATATCATGCCGATGAAGAACACGGCCTATATGGACTATGATCATGCAGTTATTGAGGACTATAAAAAGCATTTTCCAGAGTTTGAATCAGTCCTAAGATTCCTTGTTATGTCACGATTTGCCCCAGATCGAAAAAAGTCATATTTATGGCTGCATGTTGTGAGTGACTGGGGGAAAGGTTTTTTTAAAGCAATCCTAGAAAATTTGCGCTTGTGTGTTGAGCTATCAGTTAAAGAAGTTGAAGGCATGTTTGAGGGGAAACCGTCAGGACAACACCCCGACAATTTCAGACGCGCCTTTGCTGTAATTTTTGACGAGTTTAAGACCGTAAAAAGCGAGATTAAGCAATTAGAGCGAAGAATAAGCCTTGCCCCAAAGTTTGAGTTACGAAGCGAAGTTGAACTATTTGCCAAGCTGTTTTTTAGTGCTGAGAACGTGCATAGCCTTATTGGTGCGTCAGGCATTGAAGATCAAATGGCGAACCGTTTTAACTGTATTCGGGGAGCTAATCAAAAATTAGAGGATCGGGAGCTTTTTAAAAAAATCGGATCATCCGAATACCTGCGACATTTAACAGGTTTTGCGGCTGAATATCTAAACAAGGGTGTGAAGCGGATGCAGGATCTTGGGCGGGTAAAAGCCGAAAAACATGCGTCCGAATGGCTGGGGAAATTCCACGAAAAATATGGAATAGACAAGCTGGGCAAACGATTAAGCCATATTTTGCCAGAGATTGCAGAGGAATTTAGGGAGTACCTATATCAGCAATGGAATTTCTGCGGGGGTAACTTTTCGCATGATTACCTATTCACAGATGCAAAAGGTAACTTATGCCTTAAAAAACCTCAAAAAGTTATTTCCGACTGGCTTAAAGAACAGTGCGACCCTAGCGAACTGGCTACCATGATGCACAAAAGAGATGAACTTCTTAAATTGGTGGCCCAAGATGGAAATGTTACCACCAGAGCTATTAAAAACCCCCATACTAAAGAAAACGCGCGAGCTATCACGATTCGCTAAATAGCCCGCAGTGGTGAAGAAACCCCTTGATTGGGGTTTTTTTACGCGCTTTTAACCGAAAAAGTAACATTTTAGGTAACATTTTTTAGAAAAGTTACCTAAAAGTTACCAAAAGTTACCTAAAATGTTACCTGCTTTTTATAATAAAATCATATATTTACGAGTAAAAGTAACAAAGTAACATGATTTTTATATATTAAGGGA
>NZ_VPCW01000044.1:0-12752 GCF_013418015.1 Acinetobacter sp. YH12211 | reverse complement strand
TTCCATTTTAGAGATTTGTTTAAGATAAGATATAACTCATTGAGATGTGTCATAGTATTCGTCGTTAGAAAACAATTATTGTGACATTATTTCAATGAGTTATCTATTTTTGTCGTGTACAGAGATTATTATAGAAGCCCCCATGAATAAATCGCTCATCATTTTCGGCATCGTCAACATAACCTCGGACAGTTTCTCCGATGGAGGCCGGTATCTGGCGCCAGACGCAGCCATTGCGCAGGCGCGTAAGCTGATGGCCGAGGGGGCAGATGTGATCGACCTCGGTCCGGCATCCAGCAATCCCGACGCCGCGCCTGTTTCGTCCGACACAGAAATCGCGCGTATCGCGCCGGTGCTGGACGCGCTCAAGGCAGATGGCATTCCCGTCTCGCTCGACAGTTATCAACCCGCGACGCAAGCCTATGCCTTGTCGCGTGGTGTGGCCTATCTCAATGATATTCGCGGTTTTCCAGACGCTGCGTTCTATCCGCAATTGGCGAAATCATCTGCCAAACTCGTCGTTATGCATTCGGTGCAAGACGGGCAGGCAGATCGGCGCGAGGCACCCGCTGGCGACATCATGGATCACATTGCGGCGTTCTTTGACGCGCGCATCGCGGCGCTGACGGGTGCCGGTATCAAACGCAACCGCCTTGTCCTTGATCCCGGCATGGGGTTTTTTCTGGGGGCTGCTCCCGAAACCTCGCTCTCGGTGCTGGCGCGGTTCGATGAATTGCGGCTGCGCTTCGATTTGCCGGTGCTTCTGTCTGTTTCGCGCAAATCCTTTCTGCGCGCGCTCACAGGCCGTGGTCCGGGGGATGTCGGGGCCGCGACACTCGCTGCAGAGCTTGCCGCCGCCGCAGGTGGAGCTGACTTCATCCGCACACACGAGCCGCGCCCCTTGCGCGACGGGCTGGCGGTATTGGCGGCGCTGAAAGAAACCGCAAGAATTCGTTAACTGCACATTCGGGATATTTCTCTATATTCGCGGTTCAGCAGGCATGTCCCCTTTGAGGGCGACCCGACGACAGGATAATCGACCTTATGGTGCGCAAATATTTCGGCACAGACGGTATTCGTGGCAAAGCCAACGAAGGCGCGATGACGGCGGAAACCGCCTTGCGCGTCGGCATGGCGGCTGGCCGTGTCTTTCGTCGCGGTGACCACCGCCATCGTGTCGTGATCGGCAAGGATACGCGCCTGTCGGGCTATATGCTTGAACCCGCGCTCACAGCCGGTTTCACCTCGATGGGCATGGACGTATTCCTTTTTGGCCCGCTGCCGACAACGTAATAGGAAGAATAAACGCCCTTTTCACCCAAGTCCAAATTAATTTGCCGATTCCATAATCAGGGTGTATTACAATTCCATAGAGTTTTTCAATCCAGGTGGTTTAGCTGATAACTTAACGATTGATCAGCTTCTTCGTGAAGATTACTCGCCATGGGCGCGCAATAAAAGGATATCTGCCACGTTCAAAGAAGCGCATTTTATTGAAAAATATGGGTCAGGCATCAAACGAATCCAAGAAGGCTTCGCATCCTATGGTCTGCGTCCCCCTGTCTTTGAAAATTTCCAGCACGGTTTTCGAGTTATTGTCTCATCAAAGCTACTTTTCGAATCTAATGAGGGAGTAAGTGAGGGAGTAAATCTACTATTTAATCAGATAAGAACTAATCCAGGAAAGCGTGCACCATTTTTAGTAAACGAGCTATTAGTTCCTGTCAAGATAGTAGAGCGGTGGCTCAAAATCTTAAGAGATGATCATAAAATCGAGTTTCGAGGAGCTCCTAAAAGTGGAGGATACTGGCTAAAATAGAAATCAATGATACTCTTAAGTGGCACCAATCGAACTCCTATTTTAGCATTTAAAAAAGTATCCTCACATCATTTTATTGAACAATACCTAAGGCTGCTCTGGCGGCATTGATATGATTATCGTCGTTGCACTCTACCGCAAAAGCGCCATATGCTAATGGAGCTGCAGCAGCCCTCTCTATAGATTGTTCGTAGAGCCTATCCCATATCGTTCCGCCTTGTTTAGCATACTCCGTTATCAAACTCTTCAGGCTATCCTCTCCAAAAACCGATACGTGACCAGAAAAGTCCAGTGCAGGATCACCCATATGCGCAGTAGACCAATCTATGATACCAGAGGTCTTACCTTCCTTCGAGGTTAAGACATGCCCTGCATAGAGATCGCCATGGATGAAACAAGTGAATTCAGGCCACAAAGGGTCATTGTCCAACCATCTACGGTATCTGTTTTCCAACGGCTCGCTGATACCTATCTCAGATTTCACCAAGTGGATACGGTCAGCTATTTCGGTCCTCAATTCACTTGGAGTCATTATTTTCAAGTTGCTCTTTCTCACATCGTCAGCTGTAATACGATGTAATTCGGCCAATGATTTTGCCAGAGACTCCACATAAGCTATGCTATCGCGATCTATGTTCCAAGAAACCTCATGTGTTATCGCATCGAATGTCAGAGCAGGCGCATCCTCCAGTAAAGGGTAGGCTATTAGGCGCTCCGATACAATTTTCCAATCAGGGACATTGATCGACAGGTTTCTTTTGGCTAAATCCAATATTCTACTTTCATTTTCGATTTGTTCAAGCATATCGCTTCTTCGAGGTATACGGAGTACCCAGTTCTCACCGTTTACTTCCTTTACAAAGGCAACTCTAAAGTCGATGCCCATCTCATTGACGCTCATCTCTTCCGAAATTCTCAGCCCATGCTCTAGGGCTAATGTTTGCATATCTTCGATTGTCATTTCTATACTGTTTTCTTTTATTAAATTGGTACCAGTTCCCCCGACAGGACATTCTGAATGTCATATACAGGTGTAACACTTTACCCATATTCTTTTCGTATGGATAACACTTCCCATCAGGGAACAAAAATCTGATACATGAATTAATTGTGAGACAGTAGACCTACTGTCGCATTGAAGCCATCTCGGCGACTATTTGATTAGGAAAACCAAGGCTTTGCCATCATAGCCTTATCATAGAAGTATAACATAGTTGTAAAGATAGAAAATTATTTTTTATTCATCCATGATGTTATTATTTTATAATAACATCATCTAAACATGTCCTGTCGCTCTTTTGTGCTGTGATATTTCATACCTATTAACTGCTTTCGTTTGAATTATACGACGTTCTACTCACAATAGGGCAAGGGTTACTCATTCCGTAGGATGCGGTTCACGTATAGGAAGAATAAACGCCCTTTTCACCCAAGTCCAACAGCTTTGGACCGCAGTTGACTCTTTCGACACCCCTGCGATGCAACCCAATCCGGCTGACGGGGAGCCAGCAACGCTGAAAATTTACCCTCCTCTTTCCCACTAGCGGCTCCTTTTCCGACAACCAGCACGGCGGATCCCTGCCGCGGCGCTGTGAACGCAGCATTTTGATTGGTATCGTTGGCCTTCAGGCTCGTCAGTCAAACAGACCCAGGAGCAGCTCAGCCGGTGGCGCCCGGCTTTCGGGTAACGCCCTGGTCCCGCTGGTTTCGGCTTTGTGCTTCAGGTGATCAAGGATCTGCTTGATCACTATAGGGTCTTCAATGCAGGCGATGACTTTCATGGCGCCGCCGCAGCCGCTGCAGGTCTCGATGTCGATATTGAAAACACGCTTGAGCCGTTGCGCCCATGTCATCGACGCTCGCCGTTGTGCTGGTGTTGCCGGTTCATCAGCCACCCTGACCTTGTTGCCCCTGCCCCGTTTTGCCGGCGTGACCAACGCCCGGTGCCGACTGTTGGGTGCGAACACCCCGTGGAAGCGGGTTAGGTTGACTCTGGGCTTCGGTACCAGGGCGGCCAGCCTTGCAATGAAATCCAATGGTTCGAAAATGACGTGCGTGGTGCCGTCCCGGTACGGCGTCTTGAGCTGGTAGCGCACGTTGCCGCCTCGTGTTAACGACAGCCGCTTCTCGGATACCGCCGGGCGGCTGATGTACCGGCACAGCCGTTCGAGCTTCTTGCGTTCATCGGCCCTGGCCGCCACGCCGGCGTGCAGGCTGGACCCGGCTACCTTGCCAATCCCGTCACCGAACGGATCACCACTGGTCGGCAGAGTTTGCAAAGTGAACACCTTTCGCCCCGCCTGTGAACCGACAGCGATACGGTAAGTGATCGAGTGCCCCAGCAGGGGTGTCATCGGGTCGTCATCCACCGCATCCGAGGCCAGATAGCTGTTTTCGACATCCCGTTCCAGCAGGCCTTGCCGTTCCAGATAGCGACCCACCCGGTGGGCGATGGTGTGCGTCAGCTGGGTGAGCTCTGGGCTGGTCGGCGCCTTGACCCAGCGGAAACGCGCTGAGCCGTGGGATTGCTCGACATACACACCGTCGAGAAACAGCATGTGGAAGTGAACATTCAGATTGAGCGCCGATCCAAAACGCTGGATCAGGGTGACCGCGCCCGTCTTGGCCACTTGGTGGGTATGGCCCGCTTTCTTGACCAGGTGCGTGGCAATGACGCGGTAAACGATGCCCAGCACCCACCCCATGATCTCGGGCCGGCTGGCAAACAGGAAACGCAGCTGAAACGGGAAGCTCAACACCCACTGACGCATGGGTTGTTCAGGCAGTACTTCATCAACCAGCAAGGCGGCACTTTCGGCCATCCGCCGCGCCCCACAGCTCGGGCAGAAACCGCGACGCTTACAGCTGAAAGCGACCAGGTGCTCGGCGTGGCAAGACTCGCAGCGAACCCGTAGAAAGCCATGCTCCAGCCGCCCGCATTGGAGAAATTCTTCAAATTCCCGTTGCACATAGCCCGGCAATTCCTTTCCCTGCTCTGCCATAAGCGCAGCGAATGCCGGGTAATACTCGTCAACGATCTGATAGAGAAGGGTTTGCTCGGGTCGGTGGCTCTGGTAACGACCAGTATCCCGATCCCGGCTGGCCGTCCTGGCCGCCACATGAGGCATGTTCCGCGTCCTTGCAATACTGTGTTTACATACAGTCTATCGCTTAGCGGAAAGTTCTTTTACCCTCAGCCGAAATGCCTGCCGTTGCTAGACATTGCCAGCCAGTGCCCGTCACTCCCACTCGATTGTAAACAAGCACACAAAACCCTTTAGTGACAACAATTTGCAAGAACTATCAGGCTCAGTGCCATGAAAAATACCATGACCAGATCATGAGGTTGAACACGGCTTGCGCCGGCAGCGTTCACGCTCTTGGTCGGCGATCTCGCCCGGCTGCAATGCTAGCTCAGCATCGGTCATGCGCTCCAGCACGTCGCGTAGGCGGATGGTGCAAGGAATGGGCGGCAGCTCGAACTCATAGCCGCCGGCGATCATTTCGGCCGCAATCTCCTCGGTGATGAAAAACGGCTCGTCGTCTTGGTTCGGCTTCTTCATGCCCTTTCCTCCTGGCGCTCATCCTGGCCGACAGCGGCCAGGGCATCGGCTTCCGTCAATGCGTCCTCCACGAACGCGCCGTGCTGCTTCGCTTCGGCCTGGCTGACCTCGGCCCATATCCGTTTCACCTGGGCCGCACTGTACCCGGCCAGCTCGGCGGTCTTGTTGATGCTGTAGCCGGACTTGCGCAGCGCGACAACTTGGGCGCGGCGCTTCGGATCAGCACGGCGGCCCTTGTACCGCCCGGCCTGGCGGGCCAACTCAATGCCTTGGCGCTGGCGTTCGCGCCTGTCCTCGTAGTCGTCGCGGGCCATCTGCAAGGCCAGGCGAAAAAGCATGATCTGCACGGCTTCCAGCACGATCTTGGCGACGCCCTGGGCCTCGGCCGCCAGGTCGGATAGATCGACCACGCCAGGGACGGCCAGGCGTGCGCCTTTGGCCTGTATCGAGGCCACCAGGCGCTCGGCCTCGGGCAAAGGTAGGCGGCTGATGCGGTCGATCTTCTCGGCAATGACCACCTCGCCGGGCTGTAGGTCGCCGATCATGCGCAGCAGCTCAGGCCGGTCGGCGCGTGCGCCGGATGCCTTCTCACGGTAGATGCCGGCGACGTAGTAGCCGGCGGCCTTCGCGGCCGTAGTGATCGCCTCTTGGCGTTCCAAGTCCTGCGCGTCGGTGCTGACGCGCAGATAGACCCGCGCCACCATCGGCGCGGCTACTGGCTTCGTCCTGCGCATACTTGCGGGCTCCTTTGGGCATACTCAAATGCACCCATCTTAAACTGGCAGCTAATGTACAAAAGTTGATAGAAGCACACAAGTTCAATTTTGCACTTCTGCCCCACTATTGCAAAACTGCTTGTTAGTAGCCGTTTTTTCTTACTGTTTATAGATTCAATAATTTTTGAAACGAAAAATTGGGACTAAACATTTCGGTTTCGTTTTCTGTCGATTCGTCCTGCGTATCTTTTGCATAAACAAACATTTGTTGTTCGTAGTTTTCGATGGCATTTTCAATACTTGTAAATTCTCCGTTTGTAAGGTTTTCAGACAATATCAAAGCATCCAATAATCCCGTATTTACACCCTGTCCTGCAAAAGGCGACATCAAATGAGCAGCATCGCCAATCATTGTTATGGGTAATGGACGGTTACTTTTCCAATCATTGTTCAAAGGAAATTTCCTTGTGGGCAAGCATTGAAATGTTGATACCGAACGTATTAATTGTTTGTAAACTTCACTCCATTTGGAAAATCTTTTCAATAAAAAATCGGCAACGCTGTTTCTGTCCTGAAAATCTAAGGGAATTTTATTTTTCCATTCATCGGGCGTTTTAAAACTAATTCCTAAATACAATGCACCATTATTATTGGGATTGGCAAACAATAAAATGCCCTGATGTCCCGCCATTAATCGGTTGCCGTTGCATAGCTGAAAAAATCCGGGACAGTTTATTTCCGGTTGAAGAATATCAGCTTGGATGTTGAAAGTACCGGTTTCTTCAACTTGCGTGTCGGTAACAAAGCTCCTTATTTTCGACATTCCACCATTGGCAAGAATAACCAAATCTGCTGTTTCACTCGGTTTATTCTCAAAAGTTAGTGTCCACTTCTTCTTACCAGGTTCAAGCATAACAAGTTTTCTATCCCAAATAACCGTGTCGTTTTCTAAACTATTCAACAAGATAGCCCTTAAGTCATTTCTGTTTATTTCAGGATTGTCAAATCGATTTTCGGGCTTTACATTTTTTGTGGATAAAATATTGCCTTTTTCATCAGCAATATTTACACCCATTGGTAAGGCTAAGTCATAATAAGTTTGTAACAATCCCGCTTTTTTCATTGCTTCCTGACCTGAACCTTTGTGTAGGTCAAGGGTTCCACCAAAAATTCTTGCCTCTCGGTCGTTGTCTCTTTCGTAAACTGAAACGTCTATGCCGTTTTGCTGTAATAATTTTGCCATAGTCAGTCCAACGGGTCCACCACCAATTATTGCAACGTTCTTATCACTAAGTAAATTCATTTGTTTGTCCGTATCTATTCGCATTGTCATTCAAAAATGGCACATAACAAGTGGCTATACGCCAAATGGCGTATATATCCACTATATCTTATTTTGCTAAACCTTTCATTATCAGTGACAAATCCGTTTTCAACCGTTTACCGTTCGTTTCTACTCTCTCAAAAGGATTTATATTCATAGTGCTTTTTGTTAAGTTTTGCTCAAATATACAAATCCTTTCTATATATCTAACAAATCCATCGGACTTTTTAATTGTTCCATTCCCTTGGTGGTAATATGTGTATAAACCTCAGTTGTTTTACTGCTTGAATGACCTAACAACGATTGAATATAACGTAAACTCGTACCATTCTCAAGCAAATGCGTTGCAAAGCTATGTCGTAAGGTATGTACAGTAACTTCCTTTTGAATCTTTGCTTTTAAAACAGCTGCTTTAAAAATGTTTTGAATACTTCGGCTTGAGTATGCGCCACCTTTTTGACCTTCAAATAAATAATCTTTTGGTTTATATTCCATAAAGTATGTTCTTAAAATAATTAATGTTTTCTCAGATAAAATGGTATAACGATCTCTTTTTCCTTTTGACTGTTCTATACGAATTTGCATGCGCTTGGAGTCAATGTCTTTTATTTTCAGGTTTATACATTCAGAAATGCGCAAACCTGCCGAATAAATAGTCATCAGAATAGCCTTGTGTTTCACGTTTTCAATAGCGCGTAGTACCCGAATGGTTTCTTCTTCACTCATCACAACAGGAAGTGTTTTTTCTTTTTTTGGTCTTTCGATGAAATATGTTTTCCGTTGTCCACCCAAAACACGTTCGTAATAAAACTTAATCGCATTGATTGCCTGGTTTTGATAAGATATTGAAACTTTTCGCTCCATAACCAAATGTCGGAGAAATGATTGTATATGTCCTTCATTCAATCGATCGACGTATAGGAAGAATAAACGCCCTTTTCACCCAAGTCCAACAGCTTTGGACCGCAGTTGACTCTTTCGACACCCCTGCGATGCAACCCAATCCGGCTGACGGGGAGCCAGCAACGCTGAAAATTTACCCTCCTCTTTCCCACTAGCGGCTCCTTTTCCGACAACCAGCACGGCGGATCCCTGCCGCGGCGCTGTGAACGCAGCATTTTGATTGGTATCGTTGGCCTTCAGGCTCGTCAGTCAAACAGACCCAGGAGCAGCTCAGCCGGTGGCGCCCGGCTTTCGGGTAACGCCCTGGTCCCGCTGGTTTCGGCTTTGTGCTTCAGGTGATCAAGGATCTGCTTGATCACTATAGGGTCTTCAATGCAGGCGATGACTTTCATGGCGCCGCCGCAGCCGCTGCAGGTCTCGATGTCGATATTGAAAACACGCTTGAGCCGTTGCGCCCATGTCATCGACGCTCGCCGTTGTGCTGGTGTTGCCGGTTCATCAGCCACCCTGACCTTGTTGCCCCTGCCCCGTTTTGCCGGCGTGACCAACGCCCGGTGCCGACTGTTGGGTGCGAACACCCCGTGGAAGCGGGTTAGGTTGACTCTGGGCTTCGGTACCAGGGCGGCCAGCCTTGCAATGAAATCCAATGGTTCGAAAATGACGTGCGTGGTGCCGTCCCGGTACGGCGTCTTGAGCTGGTAGCGCACGTTGCCGCCTCGTGTTAACGACAGCCGCTTCTCGGATACCGCCGGGCGGCTGATGTACCGGCACAGCCGTTCGAGCTTCTTGCGTTCATCGGCCCTGGCCGCCACGCCGGCGTGCAGGCTGGACCCGGCTACCTTGCCAATCCCGTCACCGAACGGATCACCACTGGTCGGCAGAGTTTGCAAAGTGAACACCTTTCGCCCCGCCTGTGAACCGACAGCGATACGGTAAGTGATCGAGTGCCCCAGCAGGGGTGTCATCGGGTCGTCATCCACCGCATCCGAGGCCAGATAGCTGTTTTCGACATCCCGTTCCAGCAGGCCTTGCCGTTCCAGATAGCGACCCACCCGGTGGGCGATGGTGTGCGTCAGCTGGGTGAGCTCTGGGCTGGTCGGCGCCTTGACCCAGCGGAAACGCGCTGAGCCGTGGGATTGCTCGACATACACACCGTCGAGAAACAGCATGTGGAAGTGAACATTCAGATTGAGCGCCGATCCAAAACGCTGGATCAGGGTGACCGCGCCCGTCTTGGCCACTTGGTGGGTATGGCCCGCTTTCTTGACCAGGTGCGTGGCAATGACGCGGTAAACGATGCCCAGCACCCACCCCATGATCTCGGGCCGGCTGGCAAACAGGAAACGCAGCTGAAACGGGAAGCTCAACACCCACTGACGCATGGGTTGTTCAGGCAGTACTTCATCAACCAGCAAGGCGGCACTTTCGGCCATCCGCCGCGCCCCACAGCTCGGGCAGAAACCGCGACGCTTACAGCTGAAAGCGACCAGGTGCTCGGCGTGGCAAGACTCGCAGCGAACCCGTAGAAAGCCATGCTCCAGCCGCCCGCATTGGAGAAATTCTTCAAATTCCCGTTGCACATAGCCCGGCAATTCCTTTCCCTGCTCTGCCATAAGCGCAGCGAATGCCGGGTAATACTCGTCAACGATCTGATAGAGAAGGGTTTGCTCGGGTCGGTGGCTCTGGTAACGACCAGTATCCCGATCCCGGCTGGCCGTCCTGGCCGCCACATGAGGCATGTTCCGCGTCCTTGCAATACTGTGTTTACATACAGTCTATCGCTTAGCGGAAAGTTCTTTTACCCTCAGCCGAAATGCCTGCCGTTGCTAGACATTGCCAGCCAGTGCCCGTCACTCCGCGGTCTTCACTGCGTGATCGAGTTGATCGACACCCGCCGTGACACGCTCCATGAAGTGCCTGCCTGCGTCTGTTAGCCGAACGCCCCGCGCATGGCGCTCAAATAGCAGGACACCAAGGTTATCCTCCAGCGCTTTCACACGCGCGCTGACGCTCGACTGGCTGATACCAAGTGCCTTGGCCGCATGCCGAAAATTCAGATGCTCGGCGACGGCGATGAACTGAACAAGGGAAATGAGCGGTATCCTGCCAGACAGGATACCGACATTCACGAGGTTTCGATGGTTAGTGCGCCGCATCGGAGCGGGCCTGCTACCAGTCGTCGGTTAGACGACTGGCGACTTCTCGGTGGCAGCCCCACGGAGCCGAAGGAGCACCAGCCCCAACGAAACCAGTACCGCCATCGCCGTGGCGTAACAGATCACGGGCCACGCTGTGTCACCGTTTAAAAGTGCCACCGCCAATGTCCCGACAATGCTGACTATCAGGCTTTGAACGCAGAAGTAGAACGCGACCGCTGATCCCGCGATGTCGTCGAACTCTGCCAAAGCGCCGTTCGCGGTAACGGACACCGTGAAGACAATACCGACCGCGACAACCCACATCGGTAGGATGAAGGTGAGGAATGACGGCGAGCCGTAAAGTTCGCCGATCCCCAACAGGACCGCTCCGCAAACAAGCAACGCCATCCCACGCGCCACGCATCCTGCGATGCCCCATCTGGCGACAAAGGACTTCGCGAAACGGGTTGTCACGATCATTACAAGCGCGACAGTGGCGAAGGCAAAGCTGAATCCGATCTCGGAATATTCCGCTTGGCCTATGAGCACACGGGGAGCCGTCGAGAAGAAGACGAAGTAGGTGCCCATACCGGCGCTAAAGCCGACAGTGTAAACCCAAAAAGCCGGACTCGCGAAGATCGGCAAGACAGATCGGCGCGTCTTGACTTGATCCAGAGGGCGGGTTTCGTGCCACCTGAAACCCGCATTTAGGAGTGCGAGCATCGCCAGTATAGCCAAAGTAATGAATATCGCCTGCCATCCCAAGAACTCGCCGATCAATACTCCGGCGATAGGGCCGAGCGCAGGCACGAACGCCAGCATCGAACTGAAAAGGCCGTAGATGACGACACCCTCAGGACGGTTGGCATAAACGTCGCGAACCGTCGCGAACGTCGCCACCAGCATGGCCGACGCGCCCACTGCTTGAAGTAGACGGAAAGCGACAAAGGCCGGTGCAGTTGAAGACCAAGCTGCTCCCAGAGACGCAATGACGAAAGCCGTTGCGCCCGCAAGTAGAATTGGCCGTCGCCCGATTCTGTCTGAGAGCGGACCAAAAATCACCTGGCCCACGCCGAGCATCACCATATAGAGGCTCAACGTGAGTTGGATCATAGCGGGCGTCGTGTTCAGGATGCCGGGCATCGCTGGAACGACAGGGAGATAAATATCCATCGCCAGTGAAGCGAGGATGTCGAAAGGAGCCATCAGCAGCAGTGCTGCCGGCAGCGTATAGGCCCACGCGGGGCGTGTGGTGGTCATGACGAATCAACCCTCGATTAAGATTAAGGAATACCGGGCGACGTCTGCTCGTCAGCAATCAGATGAGACTAGCCTTACAGAGCGCCGCAACAACAATACTGGTTGTTGCGGCTTACTTGTCTGCTGACTTGGAATTTCCCATCTGATTACTCCACGCTTACGAATATGAATTGCTACATTTTATCAGATTATCTTTTGCTTCGCAATGCGGCATGGGCGCACTCAGCGTTCCAGCCCCCTCTGCCGCCCTAACTGCCACGACACCGACCCGCCCTGCACGATGCCCATAACCTCGCGGCCGAGTTGGCGGTCGATGATCGGCCGCCACGGGACAAGGGTGAACTCATGGGATTTCTCGACCACGGCGAACTTGCCGCTCGATAGATGCACGGTTCCGGTAAACTTGCCGCTGACGCTCTCGCCGTCCGTGGCGGCGCGGAACGGCAGGCCCTTACTCAAAGCCATATCCGATCCGACGCCGGCTACCTCGCGCTCCCGCAGGATGGCGAGAAGGTTGCGCCGGTAGAAGACGCGGCTGTCCCGGCTGCGGGTGGCGTCGCCCTGTTCGATATGGTGCTCGCGGCGCTGGTCCATGGCTTCGCGGACTTGTTGCCCGAAGCCGGTTGGCGCAAGGTCGGCCGTCTCGCCGTGGATCAGCCGCCGGTCCAGCCAGGTCGCGCCGTCCGATCCGATCTGTTTGTTCAGATCGACCGGGGAAAGGACGCGAACGCTGGCCTGACTGTCTCGGCCGGCGTCATGGGCGGCGGCACGGCTGACCAGATCATCGGGGATGCGCCATTGGTCGGCGTCGATCCGCTCGACGATACCGGCCCGGCGTAGCGCCTCCAGCCGGCGCACATGGGCATCGACATAGCCCTCATAGTCGCCGCCTGGAACGCGGCACGTATAGGAAGAATAAACGCCCTTTTCACCCAAGTCCAACAGCTTTGGACCGCAGTTGACTCTTTCGACACCCCTGCGATGCAACCCAATCCGGCTGACGGGGAGCCAGCAACGCTGAAAATTTAC
>NZ_VPCW01000043.1:0-13708 GCF_013418015.1 Acinetobacter sp. YH12211 | reverse complement strand
GCAGGGTCTTGTGGTGGTGCGCCTTTGGAAATAATCAAACAATATATTCAGAATCAACAAGGTTGAAATTTGTGAAATTCACCTCCACCCTGACTGACGGGTGGAGTCCTCTTTCACTTGGAGATAGTTATTCATAGTTCATCTCCATGACATTGCTTTACTTTACGCAAGATTTGTTTTGCATGTGCTGATTTACCTGAATCGATAACATCCCAGCCGTTTTCAATCGCATATTCAATTGCTTCGCGAATATGTTTATTGGGATGTTTCTTCATATTTTCATTCTGCTTGATGATTTAATTATAATTTAGTGTTGACGATTGTTAACACTATACCATTATTTAAGTTAATTTACCTAAAACCACTCCAAAATCCTATCCGAGACTTCTTTCCCCCAAATCTGGTAAATTTCTTTACTTGGATGAAAACCATCTTTTGCCATTTCTAAATTCATGGATTGATATTTTCGAATATCATATTCAATCCACTGCATATCTTCTTGTTGTGCAATCATTTTTTCTAATTGTAAGTTCATTTGTTTTGCGTATTGTCCAAATAGCCAAGATAATGGATTGGGCAATGCGGGAAATAAATGCATTGGTGGAACCCCCGTAGCAATGATTAATTCAGGTTGGAATTTCGCTTGAATAAGTTGATAAAAATGTTGCTGTTGTTTAATCCAAGTCTGTGCCGACATTAAGCGTGTTACATCGTTGACACCAACAGAAGTAACCACAACATCATATTTTTGATTTACCAGTTTTTTCGTTTTTTGAATGACTTGTGAGGTAGTATCTCCAGACTGCGCCTCTAAACGCCAATGTACTTGGTACTGATGCTGCAAAGCAGAAATCACCGCACCTAAAAGCGCATCATTTTGATGTGCTACCCCAACGCCTGCAGCGGCAGAATCGCCTAAAATCAATAATGACAGCGTTTGCCCTTCCCCTGTAATACCTTCTCGTGCGCCTTCGGCTTCAGGCAATCGGATCTTGTTCTTTTTAACACGACTTCCCTGAATCACCAAAGCGGGAATTAAGGCAAGGGTTGCTGTTCTAAGCCACATCACATTTCACTCTTAAATACGAAAACCGAAAATACAAATTTTAAACCCAAACAAAAGTAGAGACTCAAATATAAAAATAGCATCGTGTCATTTAAAGTGATTGCATTCATCATCAGCTTTAAATTTCAGGATGCTATTCAAATACTATGATATCGCTGCTATTTAGCCGAGTTTATTGACCAATTTTAATGGTAAAACTTTCATAGCTAAGCCCAATGGCAACCATGGCCATTTAGGTACATAGGCTTTAATTGGCGCTTTTTCAATTTCTGCAGCAAGTAAGCGTGAACCTGTTTTTTCATCAACTTCAAAAGGCAGTTTTTTTGCACCTTCGTTGATTTCGGTACGAATATAACCAGGGAAAATAGTCGTAACTTGAATAGGTGTATCAATTAATTCTGCACGAATTCCTTCTGCTAAATGTGCTACTGCAGCTTTACTTGCACCGTAAGCAGTAAGATGTTTTGGCATACCACGAATGGCACTCATAGATGAAATCATCACCAAATGCCCTGAGTTTTGCTCACGGAAAATTTCAACCGCGGCTTCACACTGCGCCAAAGCTGAAATAAAGTTGGTTTCTACTGTGGCTTTGTTGATGGCAAAATTACCTTTACCAATGCGACGTCCTTCGCCCACGCCTGCATTGACAATAATGCGGTCAATTTGTCCAAAATCTTGTGTAAATTCACGAAACACCTGAAACACCTGATCATAATTGGTGACATCCAGCGTTTTTGCAATAACACGAATACCAAACTGGCTTTCCAGTTCTTGTTTCAGCGTTTCCAAACGCTCTAAACGTCGGGCGCAAATTGCAAGGTTATAACCCATTTGAGCAAATTCACGTGCCATACCCGCACCAATACCTGAACTTGCACCTGTAATTAGAATTGTTTTTGTCATGGTTTGATCCTTAAATCCAAGTCAATAAATTTGAGTTTTCAGCTTTAATAAAATGATGTTCATTCAAGCTTAACAGTTGTGGTTCACTGCCGACCAAACGTAAAGTGGTGATACTTGAGTTAGTAATTGCCCAGTTCAATGCAAAGGTTTTATTGGGCGTTAAGCCTAAAATTTTACCTGCAGCCACAGAAATCACACCACCAGAAGTAAATACCACAGCATATCGTGGTTGTTTTTGGGCTAAGTCATCACATAAATGCTGCAATGCATCTTCGACACGCTGTTTAAAATGCGGCCAAGATTCTTCATATTCATGGTGATATTCACCGCCCGTCCAGCGTTCTATCGCACCTTCAAAAATTTTTGCCAAATATGCACGAGGATTGACCTCTTTGGCGACATCTTCTTTCATCAATTCAGGTTGATTAAAACGCGGTTCATACTGCGCGAAAACCTGTTGATGATTAAACTCGTTCCATGCGCTGTCGGTATGAATTTCGACCTCAGGAAAACATTCTGCCAAAGCCAGTTGTGCAGTTTGCTGATGGCGCTGCATTGAACCAGCCACCACATAGGGTGCTTCTTTTAAAATGCGATCAAAATAACGTCCGAGCAATTTGGCTTGTAACTCACCATTAGGCGAAAGTTGATCATAACTTTCTGCCCCAAAAGATGCTTGCCCATGACGAATTAAATAAATGGTGGTCATTTCGGCATCAATTCCTTAAATTTGGCGATATATTTTTGTGCTAGTTCATTTGCTTCCAGTTTTTGTAAACCAATTAACTTTAAGGCACGAATATGCAAAGCATGAATGACAATCCAGAAATCCTTAAATGCAGGATTATTGGTTTGCTTGTGGAAATAACGATAATAAATTTGCTGGGCGATCACCGCTAAACGGAAAATTCCAAACACTTCATAGAATGTCCAGTTATCGGTGCTCAAGCCTGTTTTTTGCAAATAATAGTCCACCACTTGCTGACGTGTGAACATGCCTTTTAAGTGCGTTGGTTGACGACGGGTGGCTTTAAAAATTTGATTATCGGTATCTTCAACCCAATATGCCAAAGCCGAGCCTAAATCCATGAGTGGATCGCCCAGTGTTGCCATTTCCCAGTCCAAAACGCCAATCACTTGAGTCGGATGTTTCGGGTCTAAAATCACATTATCAAAACGCCAGTCGTTATGAATAATGCAGGTTTTTGAATCTACAGGAATATGGTCTAACAACCATTTACGCACATATTTAAAAGATGGCACGTTGATGGTATGTGCTTTGGCATAGCGTGCATCCCAACCTTCTACCTGACGTCGGCAATAACCATCACCTTTCCCTAATTTTTCTAGCTCAGTTCCTGCATAAGGTACTTGATGCAGCTCAATCAGTTTATCAATGACATTTACACAAAGTTCATGTACTTGAGTTTCGCTAAAATCAAGCTCTGGTGGCAATTTTGCACGTGGGATAATGCCTTCAATACGTTGCATCACGTAAAAATCGCAGCCAATTACAGCTTCATCCTGACACAACGCCACCATTTCAGGTAACACAGGATAAAACGGGGCTAAATTCTTTTGCACATGATATTCACGCGCCATGTCATGTGCAGATTTAGCTTTAGTACCTTTGGGCGGACGACGCAAAATTAAATCAGCATTGCTGTACTTAAGGCGATATGTCCAGTTCGATGCACCGCCTGAATATTGTGTGACTTCTACAGGTTCTACGACATCGACATTTTGTTGTTTTAACCATGCTGTCACTGCCTGAATATCGAGTTCTTCGCCTTCGCGTACTGTGCCGCCTACATCAATAACTGACATTATTTTTCCCTAATTTTCCAATTTTTTTAATCTAACATAGATTTTCTGTGTTCTCTTGAGATGTTTCGGCAATATCAGAAATATTGCCGAATACACTACCAAGCGACACAATAAAAAATTCGCAACTGACTTATTTTTTGCGGCTGCTACGATAACCACGTTTAGCCAACTCAAGTTTGGCAATCATGCCTTTGTGTACTTCGTCTGGTCCATCGGCAAGACGTAAACTACGCGCTTGGGCAAAGAAACCTGTCAACGGTGTATCTCTAGATACGCCTGCACCACCATGAATCTGCATCGCCATATCAACTACTTTTTCCAAGACACTTGGTGCAACCACTTTAATGGCAGAAATTTCGGTAAGTGCTGCCATATTGCCTAAAGTATCCATTTTATAGGCTGCATAGAGAGTTAATAAACGTGCTTGGTCAATCGCCACACGTGCTTCCGCTACACGCTCCAAATTGCCACCGAGTTTCAGAATTTCCTTGCCAAATGCGGTACGACTCATGCCACGGTCAATCATCAACTCCAAAGATTTTTCGGCTGCACCAATACAACGCATACAATGGTGAATACGCCCCGGACCTAAACGACCTTGTGCAATTTCAAAACCTTGTCCTGCACCGCCAATAAAGTTGGCAACAGGCACACGCACGTTATCAAAACTGACTTCGCCATGACCGTGTGGCGCGTCGTAATCACCAAATACAGGTAACATGCGTTGAATTTTAACGCCCGCAGTATCCACAGGGACTAAAACCATAGAGTGTTGATGATGACGGTCTTTGGTTTCATCGGGTGTATGCGCCATAAAAATAATAATTTTGGCATTTGGATCGCCCAAACCTGAAGACCACCATTTACGACCATTCAAGACAATTTCATCGCCGTCTACGACTGCTGTTGCCTGCATATTGGTCGCATCACTTGAAGCCACTGCAGGTTCAGTCATACAAAACACAGAACGAATTTTACCTTCAAGGAGCGGTGTCAGCCATTCTGCCTTTTGTGCTTCAGAACCATAGCGCCATAAAACTTCCATGTTGCCGCTGTCGGGTGCATTACAGTTAAATACGGTTGGCGCAATCAAACTGCGTCCACTCAACTCTGCAATGTGTGCATATTCTTGTACCGACAAACCTTGTCCTAATTCTGGACAAGGTAAAAACATATTCCATAAACCTGCAGCTTTGGCTTTGGCTTTTAATTGTTCTAATTGTGCTGGCCATTGCCATTTAGTCCAGTCACCACCCTGATTTAATTCGTGAACTTCTGCCCAGAATTCAGCTTCAATCGGCTCAATTTCTTTGGCAATAAAGGCTTTGGTACGTTCTATATAGTCTTTGGCGCGTGCAGATAGCTCAAACATGGTTCAAATCCCTTAAAATATTGTATTCATTGCTTTACAACACCTTAACTTGAAAAGTAATATGAACAAAATGATTTAATTCAATAAAACACTATGAATCATGTTCATAACAATGCAAAAGTTGATCTTACCGTTTTTCATCGTTTAGACATCAATTTATACCCGATGTTTGTTGCAATTTATGAGCAGCGCAGTATTTCCAAAGCTGCACAAATTTTGTGTATTAGCCAATCTGCCGCCAGTCATGCTTTGCAGCGTTTAAGACAACATTTACAAGATGATTTACTGGTGCGAAGTGGCAATAAAATGCTGCCTACGCCTTTTGCCGAGCAAATTTATCCGACTATTAAAAATGCCTTGTTGGCGATTCAAAGTATTGCAATACAGAAACAGCAATTTGAGCCGAATATGTTGCAATCGCTCAAAATTGCTATCCATGATGAAATTGAACCGATTATTTTTCCTAAATTGGTGGCGCATTTTCAAAAGTTGAACTTGGATATTAAATTTCTGAGCCACAAATTAGACCGCAAAACGGTTTTGGCAGATTTAGCAACACAACAAATTGATTTTGTAATTGATTTAGAACAAAACTTTGGCGATAAAATTCAGTTTCAATCCTTAGTTCAAGACCAATTTGTGGTCTGTAGTTCACAACAAGAAATGAATACTGCACTTTATTTATCTTCTGCACATATTGGGGTTTCATCACGGCGTACAGGTATGTTGTTAGAAGATATTTATTTGCATCAAAAGCAATTATCACGGCAGGTTTTTTTACGTTGTCAGCATTATTCTACGGCGTTACAGATTTTACAGCAGCATCCTCAAGCGATACTGACTATTCCAAAAATGATTTTAAAGCATTTAAATATGAGCCAAAAATTGAATATTTTTGATGTGCCTGTAGACTTGCCCTTAATTAATATGGGGATGTATTGGCATAAAGATTTACAGGAAAATTCAAGACATTTTTTTTTAAGAGAGGAAATTTCTAAAATTTTTGCTTAGGCTATTTGGGGTTGATCTGGATTCGCAAGTGGTTGCTAATCGTCTTGTATGATTCTATAAAAAATAAAAGCCGCCGAGGCAGCTTTTTAATATGGGTTTGTTCTTAAAACTTCGCTTCCAAAACTTTTGTAGATACTTTGCCTTTCCATAAATCACGCAAAATTGGCAAATAGAACTTTTCACCTACTTCTACCAATTCTGCATCAATTAAGGCATGTATTTCATGCATAAATAAATAATCTAGCTCTACAGTTTGTAATTGTTGTTGGGCTTTGGCGAAGTCTTTACGTTTTTGTTGGGCTTGTTTCACCAATTGATCTGCAAATGTCTTGCCTTTGAACTGACTGAG
Organism: Acinetobacter sp. YH12211; assembly: GCF_013418015.1. Classification (NCBI taxonomy): domain Bacteria; kingdom Pseudomonadati; phylum Pseudomonadota; class Gammaproteobacteria; order Moraxellales; family Moraxellaceae; genus Acinetobacter; species Acinetobacter sp. YH12211. The sequence goes on along the minus strand of NZ_VPCW01000043.1, from coordinate 7,177 downwards.
CGCATTTAAACGTAATTCAATTACGCCCCACCCACTGAGCAACAACTTAAATAATTCTAAATCTGCAGTGGTCGATTCCCACGTCATTTCTTCCAGATTTTCATTTTCAGGCAATACAGGTAGTAAAAGCTCCATTACACTTGGAAAAATCTTTTTAAAATTCAAGATAAATTTAACAGGCTGCTCACCCGGGTAATCTTTAAATTGCACGTGTTGCTGAACATCTGTTAAATAAATTGAGAGCATTGAAAATTTCCGTAGTTAAGATATTGAGTTGCTTATAAAAAAATTAAATTTTGCAAAATAAATGCAAAACTTTAGCAAAACAGTATTTTGAAGTATTGCGTATTCTAGCAATTATGGCAGCTTAATCAATGTAAGTTGAATAAGGAACGGACATAAAAGAAAGCATCTAAAAGTGGTTAATGCGACTAAATGACGGGTTTTGAACTATTACATTTAGATAGCACCTTGTAGCAGCCTATTCTGCCGTTATGCAAATTATGTCTTTACACCAACACATAAATTTAAAATCGTATTAGGATGAATTACCCCTCTACATTCAAATTAGGTGCAATAGAAAACCCAGCATTTAGGCTGGGTTTAGTATATTTTACTTGATTAATGCAACGCCATTTCCGCGCTTTTAGCTAAGAATGCCGAACGGCTTAAATGTTGTTTTTTTGCAACAGCATCAATACGTTTCACTAAAGCTTCTGGCATGCTGATATTAATACGAATAGACTTTGTATTTACTTTTGTTGTATCAATATCAACTAACAACCAAAACCCCCCCTCAAATCGCTCATCACCTAACCATTGCTCTGGGCTTGATGGTTCTGGTAACGGAATATCTTCACCATCAAAGTGAACTTCAACCGCTTCCTGTGCCATGCGCTGAATATCTTGCATCTCATCTGCTGCGCTAAAGCATCCATCAAAGTCAGGAAAGGTTAAACCGTATGCGCTATCTTCATCTTTGTGAACATATACTGGATATAACATTTTTACCTCCACTCCCAACCAGCCTGTTTATATATATTGCGTAGAGTTCCTATTGGCATATCTTTACGTGGATGTGGTACCACAACATGTCCAGGCTTTTCAGGATGCTTATACTTTTCATGGTCGCCTTTACCACCCACTTTGTACCAGCCTTCCTGCTCAAGACGCTTAATAATGTCTTTGCTGTTCATTGTGTAATTATACACAACATAATTTTAATAAGAAAGAATACTTCAAAGTTTCACTGATTTTTATAAACAAAGTCTGTGTTTATCTGTCATCTTGAGCAGACAAACACAGACCTCTCAATTTACTTAAAACTGACTATTTGGTATTCGGAGCAATCATCTGTTCAGGACGTACCACTTCATCAAACTGCTCTGCTGTGACCAAATTCAGCTCTACTGCAACTTGCTTTAAGGTTTTATTTTCCTTATAAGCTGTTTTTGCCACCTCCGCTGCATTCTCATAACCAATTACAGGATTCAAAGCGGTCACTAACATGAGTGAATCATGCAAAAAGTGATCTATTTTTTCACGGTTTGCTTGAATGCCAACGGCACAATGCTCATTAAAGCTATTGCAGGCATCACCCAAGAGTTGAATAGATTGCAATAAGTTATATGCGATCACTGGCATAAATACATTCAGCTCAAAATTGCCCGATGCACCTGCCACGTTAATCGTGGTGTCATTGCCCAATACCTGTGCAACTACCATGGTCATCGCTTCGCTTTGTGTTGGATTAACCTTACCCGGCATAATACTTGAACCAGGTTCATTTTCTGGAATACGCAACTCACCAAAACCACAACGCGGGCCACTGGCTAACCAGCGAATATCATTCGCAATTTTATTTAAACTCACCGCCAAAGTTTTTAATGCACCCGAAGCAAATACTGCAGCATCACGCCCTGCCAAAGCCTCAAACTTATTTGGTGCAGTCACAAAAGCTAAGCCTGTAAGCTGTGCCAATTGCTCCGCTGCCTGTACCGCATAATCAGGATGTGCATTTAAGCCTGTACCGACTGCTGTACCACCAAGCGGCAACTCATACAAGCCTGTTAAAGCCTGTTCCAAACGCTTTAAACTATGATCTAATTGAGATACATAGCCACTAAATTCCTGCCCTAAAGTTAATGGTGTCGCATCTTGTAAATGTGTACGTCCAATTTTGACAATTTCAGAAAATTCTTCACTTTTCGCATGCAACGTATCGCGCAAACTCTTTACTGCAGGAATGAGCAGTTCATTAATTTGCAAACTCGCTGCCACATGAATTGCAGTTGGAAAAGAATCATTGGTCGATTGGGCGCGGTTGACATGATCATTCGGATGTACAGGCTTTTGTGCACCTAAAGGATTCCCCAGTTTTTGATTGGCGATATTGGCAATCACTTCATTACAGTTCATGTTACTTTGCGTACCCGAACCTGTTTGCCACACCACCAAAGGAAATTGACTGTCCCACTGCCCTGCAATGACTTCATCTGCTGCACCGACAATGTACTGCGCCAACTCTTGAGGGATTTGCCCTAAGTTTGCATTGGTTATTGCCGCAGCTTTTTTAACCAAACCCATAGCGCGAATCATGGCGCGTGGTAAACGCTCATTGCCGATTTTAAAATTTTGTAAGCTGCGCTGAGTTTGTGCGCCCCAAAGCGCGTCATTCGGAACTTCAACCTCACCCATGGTGTCATGTTCAATACGTGTTTGCATGTTCAGCCTCATTCCTTCGTGATTTCAATGATGTCATGTGCTCTTATCTCGATCTTATAAAAAACAGACAGCCTAGTAAATGATAATTATTATCAATAATTCCGTTGCATTGTATCTGTTTCAGCTATGAGGCTTCGTGAATCGCATCTCAACGAATTTTATAGCGCTTACTTTTAATGCTTAAGCGTATTTTGATAAAAACGCCATTCATCCTCTAGCATTTTTTCCAGACTACGTTTTGGCTGCCAGTGTAAATACTGTTGTGCTTTATCTACGACTGCACCCAACTGATCCAACTCAGGATATTCATAATGAATTGCAGGAACTGTAGCAATCTCAGTGTCAGTCACTTCACTAATACGTGCAAGTAATTGCTGAATTGAAACCACTTCTCCTGCAATATTAAAGGCTTCACAGCTATGTGTTTGCTGAAATAACCAATGCAGACTTGCGATTACGGCTTCACAGGCATCGAGTACGTGTACAAAGCTGCGTTCTGCGGTTTGATCTGCAGTATTGGCTTGCTGACGTAGCTCAATCGCTTCACGCTGCTGTACTGCGACTTGCATCGCCAAAGGAATAATATTTTTAGGTAATGGAGCAACGACTTCGCCTAAAATACCGTGTTCAAACGCGCCAGCAATATTACTCAAGCGCAAAATAGCGATATTCCATTCATTGTCGGTTCTAAAAGTATCTTGGATGATTTCTTCAACCATCTGCTGAGATTTTACATACGGATTGGCATAGGTGTAATTAAAGCTCTGGCTTTCTTCCAGATTCAATCCTGACTTGCCATAGACCGCTATACTTGAAAGATGCACTAAACGACGCACACCTGTACGTTGCATGGAACGCAATAAACTCATAATACAACTGACGTTATCGTTATAATATTCCAGTGGTTTAAGCACCGATTCTTCTAAAGATTTAAACCCTGCACAATGCACCACCGCAATAATCGAATATTGTTCAAAAACTTTGTTCAGCGCAGGCGTATTTCTTACATCCAGTTTGGCAAAAGGCACATAACGCCCTGCAATATATTCAAGTCGCTCTAAAGTCTGCATACTTGCATTGGATAAATTATCTACAATAATGACCTCTTGCCCTTGAGCCATTAGGCTTAATGCAATGTGTGAGCCTATAAAGCCTAAACCACCAGTCACTAAAATCATTTATACTACCTTTTTTTATAAAGTCTGAATGCGCCTTGGCACATTGCATTAGTGAATTTTGATGAGCACCTTATTACTAATAACCTCCGCACCAACCTCTATTCATGCATGGCATGCACTCGGTCTTGCTCAAGCCTTACAACAGAAAAATGAGGCTTTTCGTGTGTTTTTTTATCAAGATGGCGTTGCTGTAGCGAATGAGTTGCAATGGGTACCCGATGATCAACGCAACCTCAAAACAGAATGGCAAAAATTGTCTATTCGTTTACCCGTATGTGTAAGTGCCGCACTGGCACGTGGTATTAGCGATGCAGACAATGCCAAACGCCATCAACTGAGCCAACACAATTTAGCCGCAGGCTTTGAATTGGTTGGCTTGGGCGAACTGGCCGATGCAGTGCAAAGCACAGAACGCCTGATTCAATTTTAAGCGATTCATTTTGTAAATCTGTTGCATTTAAAAGGTAAATTGTGTGAAAACTGTACTCGTGGTTTTACGTCAGGCCAATTTAAACAGCTTACAAGTGCATGAAAGCTTGTCTGCAACAATGGTACTGGCAACTTTTGGTTGTGAAGTCAAAGTGTTATTACAAGATGCGGCATTAAGCCTATTACAGTCGGAACTGGCATTTGATTCACTAAAACATGCTTTTAAAGTGGCATCCAATTTGGTCGATAGCTTTGAGTTTTATGACCTCAGCCCAATTTTGATTGAAAATAAACATGCTAACTCGCCGTTTATCAAAAATACGGTACATGAAATTGAATGGGTGGAACTGAATCGGGAGCTGATTCAAACCTTTGATCGAGTTTTATATTGGTAGGTTGATCGGTGGTTTAACAATCTGATTGATCATTTGACCATATCTAAACATCTAAAGAGAAAAGCATGTCTGACGCAAATTTATATTTAATCCAAGCGAGCTTTGATAGCACCGCAACAATTTTAGCAGAGCTAAATGCCTTGTATGCTCCGCAAGACAGCGTTGTACTTATGGGTGATGCGGTATTGCATCAGCAACATCCACTCTGTGCCCAGCTAGACAAAATATATGTACTGGAAAATGATGCAGAAATATTGAATGGTCATTTGGCGGAAAATGTACAGCCGATTAATTATGCAGCTTTTGCAACGCTGTGTTTAGCACATCAGCGCTGTATCAGCTTAAAATAGCAAGCCGTAATGATATGAAACCAATGCAAAGCATTTTTAAGGGTGAATGAAACAAGAGATGACACTAGAATTAGATCAAGATGGACATTTGCTGGATTACACTGTCTGGAATGAACAAGTGGCGCAAGAATTGGCGCAAAGTTTAGAGCTTGAACTCACAGCTTGGCATTTTGAAGTTTTGCACGCTGTACGCCAATTTTATCAGCAATTTGGACACTCACCTGCAACCCGTCCTTTAATCAAATTTTTAATGAAAACTGTAAGCCCAGAGATTAACAACGCTGTTTTGCAGGAAAAATTTAATACAGGTTTGGTGGCACGGCATTTAAGTCGTTTAGCGGGTATTCCTAAACCAGCCAACTGCTTATAGACAAACTGTTGCTGATTAATACAGCACTGATTTAGGCTTGTTTTAAATTCTGCTGTGCTTGGATGTACTGATAATACACTGGGGTAAAATGTGGTTTTACTTGCTTGGCATGCAGTTCTTCACCACATTCCGAACATACTACGACAGGTTGAAACGTCTTAGCACAATTTTTATGGATGTATTCCACAGGCTTACCTAAACCTTGATCCATCCATTTATCTGCCCAATTTGCCATAGACAGCATTAAGGGATAAAGCTCCAAGCCCTTCTCTGTCAATTTATATTCAAAACGTTCTTGGCGCTCTACATAAGGCACTTTGACTAAAATTTCATGTTCCACCAAACGCTTTAAACGATCTGACAATACATGCCGCGTTACGCCCAAATGTTGTTGAAAATCATCAAAGCGACGCATGCCCATAAAGGCATTACGAATAATCAGCATCGTCCAACGGTCACCAATCACCGACAAGGTTCGTGCAATCGAACAAGGCTGCTCGCCAATTTCATCCCATTTCATCTATGTCGCCTATCCCTCAGTTCACTACCTGCAAGTTAAAAGATTCTACAGTCTTTGCAAAGTCAGTTTTGCATGAAAATTGATAAAAAATGAAGTATGACTTCACAATCTGCTTAAAAGGGATCCCCAGTTTTGGGGTTTTATATGTCTGCATCTTCAATCTTCAGATTTGCTATTCACTTATAAGGCAGATCACACTATTTAGATGTAGCTCCTGCACAAAAAACTTGTTCAGTCATACCTGAAGCCGTGAAACTGTTGTGCTGCTGCTCTAAATAACGCCTTGCCACCATTAACATCACAGGTGCAGGATACAAGTTTGGATTGTGCTCGGAAATTTCAGCAATATTTTTATAGGCGTGATAGCGTGCACAAAATGCCTGTTTTTGTTGTTCTGCCGTTGCTTGGCTAGCTGGGTCATCCAGTATTTTTTTGCTGTCATTCACAATTTGCGTGTATTGATTTAACAAATATTGATATTGCGTTTGGGTCAATCCATCGACTGCGTGTTGGATTGTAATAGGCATCGATGATGCTTCAAGTGCCAACTGCTGCGCTTGAATACCTTGTGCCATTACGCTCAGACTTTGCAGTCCAAGCATAATGCTCACCGATATTTTTGCCATGTTCGACATGCGCATAGGCTTAAGACTCATCGCCTTCTTTCCAGACATCTTCATAGTCATCAGCATCAATCATAAAGCGGTAGCCTTGTTCTAAAGCCAAGTATGGAAGCACATCGGGCAAAATATCTTGTAGCTCGCGTACAGGCATGGTTTCAAAGTTCACGTCATCTTCACCCAATTCACCGCCATAAATGTACCACGCGACTTTTTCTTCACCTTCTGGCGCTTTACGCAAGCCCACAAGTGGATCTTTATTTAAGGTCTGGACTGCAACTGCGACAACATCATCGCCACTCACAGCAATATAGGCTGAACCAAATTCTTCACAGAGCAGTTTTTGTTCTTCTATCAACTCTGCCAAGGCTGAGTTTTTTTGCTTTTGCTGTGGTTTAGACATGACAATTCTCTAAGATAAGCTGTGAGTATTCTAACGAGATTGTACAGATAGAAAATCTTTATTTTTATCCACTGGAGCGAAAAACCTCGTGGTTCAGCACGAGGATATAAGCGACTGGAGTAAACCATATGAACGACACGAAATGTCGTTTTAAATACTTGTACTATAGTCACTATTAAGAAAAATAC
>NZ_VPCW01000042.1:0-15099 GCF_013418015.1 Acinetobacter sp. YH12211 | reverse complement strand
AGCTTGCTTCAAGATACTCATGATCAAGCTGTCTGAATACTTAGATGTTTTCATAGAAAATCTCCTTAAATCAAGGTTATTCGATTTTCTACTTTTAAACTCAATTATTTTTAGGGAGGATTACCCTAGAAGCCGAAAATACCAGACTTAAAAAGATGTATGCGGAAGAGCGATTAAAGGCCGAAATCATCCAGGAAGCGATGGCAATGAGCAGCACTGCTGCGCAAGGGTAAAGCCATCTTGCCGGCGTAAGATGGCACAACAGGCAGTTGCCCAGCATGCCATTAGTATTCGTTTGGCTTGTAAAGCATTTGGCATTAGTGAAACCTGCTACCGCTATCAAGCCAAACTCAGCGATGACAATGCACTCATTGCTGAACAGCTCATTGAACTCACTGAGGAAAATTCCGATTGGGGCTTTGGTTTGTGCTTCTCGTATTTACGGCATGTTGAGAGTTGCTGCTGGAATCACAAGCGGGTTTACCGCATTTACTGTGAGTTGGCACTGAATCTGCGTATTAAACCGAGAAGAAGACTAAAACGGCATGCGCCTGAACCATTGAAAGAACCAATCCGAGAAAATCAGGTTTGGTCATTAGATTTTATGCATGATCAGCTTTCCGATGGTCGCAAGTTTCGATTATTGAATGTGATTGATGATTACCGCCGCGAAGGCCTAGCCATTGACGCAGGGTTCTCATTGCCCACAATCAGGGTTATTCGTACGTTGAATCAATTGCTGGAGTGGAGAGAAAAACCGTTAGTGATCCGATGCGATAATGGTCCCGAATTTATCAGTCACGAATTTGTGCGCTGGGCTACTGAGCACGGTATTCGTATTGAATATATTCAACCGGGTAAGCCACAGCAGAATGCGTATATTGAACGCTATAATCGGACTATACGTTATAGTTGGCTGAGCAAGCATTTATTTGATACTTTGGATGAAGTACAAGATTATGCAACAAACTGGTTGTGGCATTACAACCATGAAAGACCACATCAAGCTAACAAAGGAAAGCCACCTCTAATGGCTGCTTAACCTCTACTTTTAACTTCGGTTATTTATGGGAGGATTACCGATCACCTGAAATATTTAATACAGACAAAGGCAGTCAGTTCACGAGTGATGCATTTATTGATGTATTGAAATCAAATGGCATTCAAATCAGTATGGATGGTAAACTTGCGCAGTATACTGCTCATAGATTGATAATGTGATGGTTGAACGATTATGGCGGAGCGTTAAATATGAAGAGGTGTATCTCAAAGCTTATAGCAGTGTCACAGATGCAAAAAAGCAATTGAGTGCATATTTCAAGTTTTATAATTTGAAACGACCTCATTCGAGTCTAGACAAAATGACACCCAATGAGTTTTACTATGATCAGCTACCCCAACAAAACAAGGTGGCTTAACTAGAGCGGAATATCACTTATAGAAGTTGTTCAAATTTCCGGATCCATCTCTCTATCTCACAGAGCAAATATGCTGCAAAAAAAAAATCTATTTTTAAACTTCTTGTCCTGACTGTAGTGATCATGAATATGTTCATGATCAGCTTACTAGTCTATACCTTACATACTTCACATGAGCGCAAAGAAGCTGAAGCTCGGATCAGTGTGGAAAATTTAACCTCACTGCTTGAAAAAAGCGTGAGCAGCAGTACTCAAGAAATCAATTTGTCTTTATATACCTTACAAACCTATATCGAAAAAGAATTACGTGAAAAAAAACAAATAAATCATAAAGAGATGAATATCTTTATTCAAAAACAAAAAGATTGGATCGGTTCTGTTGCTCGAATACACATTACCGATGAAAAAGGTCAAGTCCAATTCGCTGATCATGATATGGACGGTCAGAGGTCTAATTATGCAAATTATAGTTTTTTTAAAGAGGCCCAACAAAAAAGTACGGATCAACTGTTTGTCACCAAGCTGATGAGAGATCCAAATGGCCAAGGCTGGGTTCATCTATTTGCACGACGTTACAATCAGGGTGATGGAACTTTTGCAGGCATGATTATCACTGCTTTACCTGCTAGCTACTTTAATCATCTGATTGCAGAACTGGATGTAGGCCCTAAAGGAGTGGTACTGTTACAAGACCTAGATATGCGAGTTATTGCACGTAATCCCATGCTTAAAACACCGAACGGAAAGGTGGGTTTTGTGGGGGGGCCACCGGAACTGTCACAACTGGTTCACTCCGGCGCACAGTCTGGCACTATTTATACTCGACGAACTACAGATAAAATCCCGCGTATTGGTAACTTTCGCAAGCTAAGTAGCATGCCTATTTTTGTTGTTGTTGCCTTCGGTGAAAAAGACTATCTGGCCCAATGGTATGAAGATGTTATTAAAGCCGTTTTGCTGGGATTACTCTTCATTGCGGTGACCACGATTGCTGGATGGTTACTTTGGCGGCAAATTCGGGCAAATATGTTGACCAATCGTCGTAGTCGGATGCTGTTACGTAATGCACAAGATGGTATTCATGTTCTAGATCGCCAAGGCAAGCTTCTTCAAGGTAGTGATTCCTTTTTTCGCATGATTGGTAGTACTCCGCAGGCAGCCTTGGGCAAAACCCTGTGTTACTGGGATAACGACTATAATAAGGCTGAGTTGCAAGAGCTGATCAATAGAGGGATTTCTACACCTGGAGGTATTCGCTTTGAAACCTGTTATCTAAACGCCCAAGGTGAGTGTTATCCGGTAGAAGTCAGTTCAATCCTGGTGCATCTTGATGATGATGAGGTATTCTTCTGCTCGGCACGTGATATTACCGAACGTAAAAAAGCAGAAGAAAACCTGCGTATTGCAGCGACCGCATTTAACTCTCAAGTCGGGATGATGATTACAGATCCTCATTTGGTTATTTTACGCACTAATCATGCTTTTACAGAAATTACTGGCTATAGTGAACAAGAGTTGATTGGTTATACACCTAAAATCTTACAATCAGGCCTGCATGACAAAAACTTCTATACCAGCATGTGGAACCATATTCGCACGACAGGATCTTGGCAGGGTGAAATCTGGAATAAGCGCAAAAATGGCGGACTGTATCCACAACACATCTTGATTGCTGCTGTACGTGATGAGCATGGCCAAACCACACATTATGTTGCAACGATTAACGATATTTCTGCCTATAAAGCTGCAGAAGAAAAAGTACACTTGCTAGCGTTTTATGACTCTCTGACTAAACTGCCAAACCGTAGCCTATTTTTGGAACACCTTGAACAGAGCATGAGAGATACAAAAAATAAAAAACAGCTCGGCGCTGTTCTGTTAATAGATCTGGATAATTTTAAAGCTATAAATGACACTGCAGGCCATGAAACCGGAGACTACTTATTACAGCAAGTCGCAACTCGCCTGCTAGAATGCGTAGAAGCCAATCAAATGGTTGCACGACTGGGAAGTGATGAATTTGTGGTTCTGCTTGATCATCTTGGAAGCTCAGAGATGGAAGCTATCCCACAACTAGAAAAAACCGCAAAATATATTTTACAGACACTCACTCAACCTTACTTTTTGGCCGACTCTGAATATCATAATTCAGCCAGTATTGGGATCAGCCTATTTGGGATAGAAGCATGTGAAAATATCCAAGATCCAATTAAACGTGCTGATATGGCACTGTCTGACGCAAAGAATTATGGTCGAAATACTTATCGCTTTTTTGATCCTGAGATTCAATCTCAGGTTCAGGAGCGTGCTGAGATTGATACCGGATTACGTCAAGCACTAGAAAAAAACCAGCTGGTATTATATTACCAGCCACAAGTGAATGGTGCACAACAGGTGACAGGAGTAGAAGCCTTGTTACGTTGGCTGCATCCAGTTAAAGGAATGATTTCCCCTGCTCGTTTTATACCCGTCGCAGAAGAAAATGGTTTCATTATTACTCTGGGTCAATGGGTACTGGAAAGTGCCTGCCAACAATTGAGTGACTGGGCCAAGTATCCGCAAACTGCTCACCTCAGCATGGCTGTAAATGTCAGTGCTAGCCAATTTGCTCGCGATGAATTTGTTCAAGACGTACTCGAAATTCTGGAACGTACACAAGCTCCCGCACACTTACTCAAACTTGAACTTACCGAAAGCGCCTTAGTGATGCGGGTAGAAGACATTATTGAAAAAATGACGGTTCTTAAACGTTACGGGGTGATGTTCTCTCTAGATGATTTTGGTACAGGATATTCTTCTTTAACTTATTTACAGCGGATTCCGATTGATCAATTAAAAATCGATCAAGGTTTTGTTCGGGATATTATGGTGAGTGCCAATGATGCTGAAATTACCAAAATGATCATTGTTTTGGCAAAAACTTTGGGAATTTCTGTGCTGGCTGAAGGTGTAGAAACCGAAGCTCAACGGGATGTATTAGAAAAACAGGGTTGTTATCATTACCAGGGCTATCTGTTTGGTAGACCGATGCCGATTGATGAATTTGAGCAGTATCTCATACTTCAGCAAACTCCGCATTGAATAGCCTTAGTTAAACTATATTGATGGCTTTAGATCAATTTGTCCCAACAGAGGTGGTACCACTTGTTTGAACAACTAAAAGTGTATTTATAAGTGATATTCCGCTCTAGTTAGAAACTAAAACGAAATCAATTTATAGGCAGGACATTTACTTCACACAAAGCAGTTGATCCCATTTAAAGTAGTTCTGTGTTAGCCGATTTCGTGACATATTCCATGTTCTGTTCGGCATTAAACTCGCGCCCAAGGCAATCTTGGTTTTGCCATACTTAAGATGAATCGCTTCAAGGGAATCCATCAAGGCATTACTGACTTCGATATGCTTCATGTCGGTAAACATGTCATACACATGACTTGCCTTTGGTTCGAGACACGTCAGAATCACGCCACATTTCTTGAATGCTATATCCTTTGCATACAGGCCATCAATCATCGCTGTAGCGAGTTTAGAGAGCACCAACAGGTTGTCGGTAGGTTCTGGTAAAGCCAAGGATAAAGACTTGTTGTAGAAGGGCTTTGAGCTATCAAATGGGTTTGATTGTACGAAACCAATCAAACAACCACACAACAGATTATCATCTCTCAGTCTGCTAATCGCATCCATGACATACAATGACATGGCTTCTTTAAGATCATCAATGTGGTAGATGCGTTGACCAAAAGAACGACTAGCAATGATTTGCTTCTTGGCTGGTGGCGTATGTTCCAGTTCAATACAAGCAATTCCCTGCAGTTCCAATAAAGTTCTGTGCATCACTACAGAAAATTGGTCTCTGATCATCAGAGGGGAAGCCAAGACAAAATCCATAACTGAATGAATCCCAAGGCTGTTGAGCTTCTTGGAATGCTTTCGGCCTATGCCCCAGATTTCACCAACATCTATGGCTTGATGCAGAGTTTCAGCAGAGCATGGATCCATTGAAACCAAGTTGCAAACACCATTGAAGTAAGCGTTCTTCTTGGCAATATGGTTCGCTAGTTTCGCTTCAGTCTTTGAACGTCCAATGCCAATACATACAGGTAAACCAAGCCAAGAAAACACACGCTGACGAATCTGATGGGCATATTCAGTCAAGTCGTAATTCCCTGAATGAGCTGTCAGATCCAGAAAGCACTCATCAATTGAGTAAATCTCCTGTTCTTTGGGAGATACGAAATCGGACAGGATTTTCATGAATCTGCGAGACATCTCTGCATACAGTGCATAGTTGCTCGATAGCACCTGCACCTGATGCTGCTCTACGATGTTCTTGATCTGAAAGAGAGGAACACCCATCTTGATGCCCAAGTCCTTGGCTTCCTGAGATCGAGCTACAGCACAGCCATCATTGTTGGATAGCACAATGACAGGTTTATTGTTCAAACTTGGGTTAAAGATGCGTTCACAACTGACATAGCAGTTGTTGATGTCTACTAAAGCGTAGATCTTCTGGTGAGATGCTTGCATGAGCATGAAACCAATAAAGTATTAACGCTTTCTGAATGGCTTGATGACAAAAGTCACTACACCCCAAATCACCATTTCCTGCCCATCCTTTAGATGAATGTCAGAATACTCAGGGTTCTCTGCTTTAAGCCAATGGTTATTATCACCTTCAATCATGAGACGTTTTACGGTGAACTCATTGTCGATCAGTGCAATCACGATGTCTTCATGTTTGGCTTCAATGCTCCGGTCTACAATCAGTTCATCATCAATCTCAATACCTGCATCTCTCATGGAAAGTGAAGCGACTTTCACAACGAATGTTGCAGCTTCATTTTTAATGAGGTGTTCATTCATGTCTAGTGTTTTGTCGATGTAGTCCTGAGCAGGGGAGGGAAAACCAGCAGCAACTTTTTCTGAAGCCAAAGGAATATGCATAAGTGTTGTAGGATCTACAAGCGTGATGGATGCCACATCATTGAAGCTTTGCTTCTCTGCCTCGTTGAGGTAATTTTTGATCTCTATGATTTTAGATACAGGTACTCTTACCGTTTTTGTAGGTTCATTATATTTAAGCTTTCTACCGGAACCTTCTCGGCTTCCTCCACGATTATTGCTCATGACTCATCTACTTTTTTGATTTTGTGACGTAATCAAATATATGACTGGATGTGTTACAGATTCAAGACTATTTCGATGAATGGTGAATAAACCTTATGGTTCCCATAAAGGCTATTGCAAACTTTCCCGCATTATCGCCACCTCACTGGAGGTGTACGACAAATAATGTCATCTGCATGCTTACGCACGCATAGATAATTGGTTACTATTCAATTAACAAATATTAGATAAGCTATTCATTGCAGGTTGATTTTATGGCTCGTGCTCCAAAGCAAACCAAACAAGAACCATTAGAGGTTGTACTGTGGAAAGCAGCAGATAAGCTTCGTAAGAACATTGATGCTGCAGAGTACAAGCATGTCGTCCTTGGTTTGATCTTCTTGAAGTACATCTCTGACTCATTCGAAGCTCACTACAACTTACTGGTTTCAGGTGAAGGAGAGTTTGCAGGAGCTGACCCTGAAGACCGTGATGAATACACTGCATACAACGTCTTCTTCGTTCCTGAAAATGCACGTTGGTCATTCCTGTTAAACCAAGCAAAACAACCTAATATTGGCAAGTTAGTCGATGATGCAATGGAAGCCATTGAGAATGACAACCCTCAATTGAAGGGTGTACTTCCTAAGGTCTATGCACGTCAGAATCTCGATCCTACGAGCCTAGGAGAGCTGATTGACCTGATTGGTAACATTGCACTAGGTGATGCGAAGTCTCGCTCTGCCGACGTGCTAGGGCATGTATTTGAGTACTTCCTTGGTGAGTTCGCTTTAGCTGAAGGTAAACAAGGTGGACAGTTCTACACGCCTAAATCCATTGTCAGTCTGTTGGTCAATATGCTTGAACCATACAGAGGACGTGTATTCGATCCTTGCTGTGGTTCAGGTGGTATGTTTGTACAGTCTGAGAAGTTTGTAGAGTCGCATCAAGGCTTAGTCGATGACATCTCCATCTATGGACAAGAGAGTAACCAAACCACTTGGCGACTCGCTAAGATGAACTTAGCGATTCGTGGCATCAACTCAGAGCATGTGAAATGGAACTCTGAAGGTTCATTCCTCAACGATGCACACAAAGACCTCAAAGCGGATTACATCATTGCCAATCCACCATTCAACGTCTCTGATTGGAGTGGTGAACAGTTGGTAGGTGATGCTCGTTGGTCACTGGGTACACCTCCTGCAGGTAATGCTAACTTTGCTTGGATGCAACACTTCTTGTATCACATGAGTCCTAAAGGTCAGGCTGGTGTAGTTCTTGCTAAAGGTGCTTTAACCTCTAAAACCAGTGGTGAAGGTGAAATTCGTAAAGCCTTGGTAAACGATGCCAATGTCATTGACTGTATTGTGAACCTACCCGCCAAGCTATTCCTGAATACACAGATTCCTGCTGCTTTATGGTTTATGCGTCGTGACCGTGTTGGTTCAACCAAGTACAAAGACCGCAGCAATGAAATCCTATTCATTGATGCTCGTAACCTAGGTCATTTGATTAACCGCAGAACCAAAGTGTTGTCTGATGAAGACATTAAGCTGATCACGGACACTTACCATAATTGGAGAAACCAAGATGGTAAGTATGAGGATGTTGCAGGCTTCTGTGCATCTGTCCCGCTTGAGAAAGTAGCTGAGCTTGATTATGTACTGACACCAGGTCGTTATGTTGGTTTAGCGGATGATGAAGATGAGTTTGACTTTAAGGAACGCTTTACAAGCCTAAAGGCAGAGTTTGAGGCACAGCTTGCAGAGGAAGAAAAGCTCAATCAAGCCATTGCTGAGAATTTGGCAAAGGTGATTGTATGAATGAGCAAAGCCTATTGGATTTAGTTAATCTTACAACAGGTAAGTTGAACTCCAATGCAGCAGTAGAAACGGGCAAGTATCCGTTCTTCACTTGCTCTCCTGAAACTTTGTCCATTGATCAATTTTCATTTGATACTAAGGCTCTGCTTTTGGCAGGTAATAATGCTGAAGGGAACTTTTGTCTTAAGTACTATGAAGGTAAGTTTGATGCCTATCAAAGAACATATGTACTAACACTTGATGATGAGTCTGTAACTACTTACAAGTACTTGTTCTATTATCTCAAGACTAAGTTGCTTGAGTTAAAGAATAACTCAGCAGGGTCAGCAACTAGATTTCTTACATTATCCATTCTTCGTGATATTAGAGTTCCTCTACCACCTCTCCCTGAACAAAAAGCCATAGCCTCAGTCCTTTCATCATTAGATGACAAGATTGACTTACTGCATCGTCAGAATAAGACATTGGAAGCCATGGCTGAAACACTGTTTCGTCAATGGTTTATTGAGGAAGCGAAAGAGGATTGGGAATACGTTGAGTTAGGCTCAGTAGTTGAAACATCAAGTGGTGGGACACCATCTAGAAAAGAGATGTCTTACTATGAAAGTGGCTCAATACATTGGGTCAAATCAAAAGAGCTAAACGGATCTTTCATCACTGAAACAGAAGAAATGATTACAGATGAGGCTGTGAAGAGGTCTTCTGCAAAGCTATTGCCAGCGTATTCAACATTGATTGCTATGTATGGAGCAACAGTAGGTGAATATGCTTTGATTACTAAAACAATGACTTGTAATCAAGCAGTTTGTGCTCTCAAAGAGAATGAAGCATATCCATATACGTTCATCTTTATGTATGTCAAAAACCAGAAAGATGAATTAATCAATCAAGCCGTTGGTTCAGCACAGCAAAACATTAGTCAAATTTTGATTAAGAAATTGCCTATACCAACCTGTATTGATCGTATTAATGAATACCATCAGTTAGTCAACCCATGGTTTAAGCGCATGCAATTAAATGTCGAGCAAATTCAAACACTAGAAAACTTAAGAGATACGCTTCTTCCTAAGCTAATGAGCGGTGAAGTGAGAATCCAATATCAAACAGAAGAAGTTGCATAACATTGAGGTGAAGTCATTTGATGGCTTCACCTTTTTTACATCCAGGGGGAAACATGAATAAGAAGCTGATAGGGGCAATCATTGCAATCGTAGTCGTGATCTGTGGCTACTTGTATGCAACGCCATACCTTGCACTCAATAACATCAAGAAAGCAGCACAGGCAGGTGATAGCGATACAGTATCGAAGTACATTGACTATCCTAGTGTTCGTCAGAGCTTCAAAGACCAACTCAATGCCAAGATGGCTAAGGAAGTGATGAATCAAGACAATGATGGATTTGCAGCATTAGGTGCAATGCTGGCTTCAACTATGGTCGACAAAATGATTGATGGTATTGTCATTCCTGAAGGCATGACCTTGATGCTCAAAGGCAAAGACCTAAAACAATCAGCACAGCAGTCAATGGGTGTGCAAGATTCATCAAACCAAGAAAATGAAGAACCTAAGCCAGAGTATGAAGCAGGCTACACGTCCCTAAATGACTTTGAGGTGGTCATTAAAGATCAGGATCAATCCAAAGAAGTCAAAGTGCTCATGGTTCGTGATGGCTTAAGTTGGAAGATTCACAAGATCGCTGTGCCGATGGACTGACTTTATCCAAATACAGAAAAAGTAGCCTTAATCAAAAAGGCTACTTAAAACCCATACTGTATTAGACTGCGATTTTTTCTCCTGTATTCAAACATAGAAGATGTTGATCATCTAATTTTTGGAAAGCTAGTTTGATTGGAGGTTCTTTTGCCATTAAAGCTTGGATACCTTGTTCCGCTATTTCTTTCGCAAACATACTTTTTTCAGTGAAGTTCGCTGAGAATTTTTCTACTGTCTGTAGTAATTCCTGTTTTCTTTTATCCAAGATACTAGGCATATTACTACCAGACACGGCTACTGCCGTAGCTGTTGCTGCAAAGCTGGCTAGACATCCTCCTATAGATCCAAAACCAAGGTGCAACATTCCTGTATTAGTTCCCCTCGTTTTATGATCAAATGTTTTTTGAGCCTTATTAACCCAAGACTTCATAGCGTTAATTTCACCGACAATACTCTCTTTTAGCTGAGTATTTAAAAGCGTTAAATTTTCTAGCTCTTGTACAATACGCTGTTGAATCAATCCTTTGATTGAATCCATATCTCCTAAGTGATCCATAAAGTGACAGCAAATTAGACGCAAACTCAAACACAGGAATGCTAGCTCAGCTAGTTCATTTACTTCTTTTACTTTTTTCTCAATATCTACCTTTAGGTCTGCTGTTCCAAACATTTCTTTGTGTTCGACTTTTTGTAGGCCATATTTTTCTAAATCAGCTTTAAGGTGTAAGTAGATCTGTTTTAGATCATCATCATATTTCGACAAAATAGAGGCATTAAGAATACCTTTGCGTTGTTCTGGATTTGCGATAGTTAAAAATTCTATCTTCTCTTTTAAGCTATCAAAGATCGCTAGAATTCTTGTTTTACGTTCAGTATGTTGGAAGTCACTGATCCGGTTTACACCATTCTGTAGATCTTCCAGCTTTCTATTGATATCTGCTAAATGCTTTTGTGCAACTACTACAGAAGCAATTTGCCAAACAGCAGCAGCATTTACTAAGTTGGATAATGAATCAGCATGATATAAACGAGCATGTTCTGTAAATTTTCCATTTGTAGCCCGAGAGAATGCTCTTAAACCATTTCCATCAGCAGCTTTGGCTAAATCTCCATGAATCACAACTTCCATAATATGCTTATTAGCAACCTCTGCTGCCGTCATTAATGCAGGAGCAGCTTGTGCAGCAACTGAGGCAATATTTGAAAGAGCATCCAAGAAAGGAATTTTCTTATATTCTTTTTCCTGTTTGGAATCTGTAACTGAAATCTCTACTAAAGGGTGTTGTTCATCTTCCCCAATAATAATTGCATTAGAACCCATCATATTATCCTTATTTCAAAGATAGATTAAACCAAAAAATCAACCTAACGAATTGATATAAATAGCCAAAAACACATATTTTATCCACTTTTTGCTATATTAAGTTCATAACTTTTCAAAATTATAATGTGAGGGTCTTAGTGCCAAAGATGACTGAATCAGACATTGAGCTGATGGCGATAGAGCAACTGGAGGGAATGGGCTATACCTATGTGTATGGACCTGAGATTGAATCCAAAGGAAGTAACCCTCTACGAAGCTATAAGCAGGTCATTTTGGAAGCCAAGGTACTTGAAACATTACAACGTCTGAATCCTCATTTGAGCGAAGACAAATGCATTGAAGCACTGAAGCAAGTCACCAATCTGCACTCCCCGGATATGCTCAGTAACAACCAAGCATTTCATCGCTTGCTGACCGAAGGTGTAAACATCGAAGTCAGTAAGGATGGTAATACTCAAGGTGAATATGCCTGGCTGATTGATTTCAATGAACCAACCAATAACGAATTTCTGGTCATCAACCAAGTCACCATCAAAGAAGATCGTTGGACCCGACGACCAGACCTGATCCTGTATGTGAATGGCTTACCATTGGTAGTCATTGAACTCAAGAACGCTACTGATGAAAATGCTACTGTAGATGGCGCATATAAGCAGATCCAGACTTATCAAAGCCAAATCCCTAGTCTGTTCACCTACAATGCCTTTAACATCATCTCTGATGGTTTAGAGGCGAAAGCAGGGACTGTATCAGCAGACCTGAGTCGTTACATGGCGTGGAAGACTTCTAATGGTCAAACCAAAGCAAAGAATACGCAGGCACAGCTAGAAGTCTTAATTCATGGTTTGCTCAATCCAGTCACCTTACTGGACATGATCAGACACTTCATTGTGTTTGAATCCAACAAACAAGAAGATGCTAATGGCTTAATTACCATTAAGACTATCAAGAAGATGGCTGCATATCATCAGTACTATGCCGTGAATGCAGCAGTGCTCTCAACTATTCGTGCGTCTGCAGTGAACTCGGACTCGAAGTCTGCAGAAGTTGCCATGCAACAGCAAGGTAGAAGCAAGCTGGAGCTGGTTCAGCAGCAAGCAGTAGGTGACAAAAAGGCAGGTGTTGTGTGGCACACACAAGGCTCAGGCAAGTCTCTGTCCATGGTTTTCTATACAGGTAAGATTGTCTTGGCTTTGGATAATCCAACTGTTGTGGTCATCACAGATCGTAATGACCTAGATGATCAGCTCTTTGGAACCTTTGCAGCATCAAGCCAACTACTCAGACAAACACCTAAGCAAGCAGAGAATAGAGATGAGCTCAAAGAGCTGCTAAAGGTGGGTTCAGGTGGAGTGATCTTCACTACCATCCAGAAGTTCCAACCTGATGATGGTGGCAGTGTCTATGAGCAGCTCTCAGACCGCACAAATATTGTCGTCATAGCAGACGAAGCACATCGTTCTCAGTATGGCTTCAATGCAAAAGAGGTCGATGTCAAAGACGAGAATGGCAAGGTTGTCGGTAAGCGGACTGTCTATGGTTTTGCCAAGTACATGCGTGATGCTTTACCGAATGCCACTTACCTTGGCTTCACAGGAACACCAATTGAGAAGACTGACGTCAACACGCCTGCAGTCTTTGGTAACTATGTCGACATCTATGACATCTCACAGGCTGTTGAGGATGGCGCCACTGTTCGGATCTTCTATGAAAGCCGACTCGCCAAGATTGCCATCAGTGAGGAAGGCAAAGAACTGATTGAGGAATTTGACGAACAGTTCAGTGAAGACGACTTAAATCAAACACAAAAAGAGCGTGCGAAGTGGGCAAGGGTCGAAGGGCTGATCGGCAGTAAAGAGCGCATCAAAGCGATTGCCAAAGACATCGTAGAACACTTTGAGCAGCGTCTAAAAGCCAATGCAAACCAAGGTAAAGGCATGATCGTCAGCATGTCTCGTAGGATTGCTGTAGCTCTCTACAACGAGATTGTAGCAATCAAACCAGAATGGCACAGCGATGACTTGCATGATGGTGTAATCAAGGTGGTGATGACCTCATCTGCTTCTGATGGTGAGGAGATTGCCAAGCACCATACGACCAAGCAGCAGCGTCAAATTCTGGCTAATCGTATGAAGGACAATGATGACAAGTTGAAGCTCGTGATAGTTCGTGATATGTGGCTGACTGGTTTCGATGCACCAAGTATGCACACGCTCTATATCGACAAACCAATGAAAGGTCATAACCTCATGCAAGCCATTGCACGAGTGAACCGAGTCTATAAAGACAAAATTGGTGGTTTGGTTGTTGATTACCTCGGTATTGCATCAGATCTGAAAGAGGCTCTGTCCTTCTACTCTGAGGCAGGTGGTAAGGGTGATCCTGCATTAGTGCAAGACGAAGCTGCAACCATCCTGCAAGAGAAGCTCGAAGTGATTGATGGCATCATGCATGGCTTCAATTACCAAGAATACTTCACAGCCAATACTTCTCGTAAGCTGAACATCATTCTGGAAGCTGAGGAACACATCCTCGGTGTAGATCAGGGCGAAGGTAAGACACGATTCCTTAATGCTGTATCAGCCATGTCGCAGGCATTTGCATTAGCTGTACCTCATCCAAATGCGATGGAAGCAGCGCCAGTGGTTGCATTCTTTCAGGCTGTGAAAGCACGACTGGCCAAGTTCAGTGATGGTTCAGGCAAAATCTCAGGACTGAGCAATGCTGAGCTTGAAGCTAAAGTGAAGCAAACCATTGACCAAGCACTTGTTACAGAACAAGTGGTCGACATCTTCGATGCAGCAGGAATCCAGAAGCCAGACATCTCAATTCTCTCCGATGAGTTCATGCAGGAGATGAAAGGCTACAAGCACAAGAACATTGCACTTGAAACATTGAAGAAGCTACTTGGTGATGAGATCAAGGTAAGAGAACAGCGGAGTGTCACGCAAGGTAAAAAGCTCATGGATATGCTGAGCTCTGCGATCAAGGGCTATCAGAACAAGGTACTGACTGCAGCTGAAGTGATTGATGAACTCATCAAGTTGGCTAAAGCCATCCAAGAGTCAGACAAGCTGGCAGAAGAACTCAACCTAACTGAATACGAATACGCCTTCTATTCAGCAGTTGCAGACAATGACAGTGCTCGAGAGTTAATGCAAAAGGAGATCCTGCGAGAGCTCGCTGTCGTTTTGACTGATTCCATTCGTAAGAATGTAACCTTGGATTGGACTATTAAGGAAGCCGCTAGAGCGAAGCTACGAGTCATCGTGAAGCGATTACTCAAGAAGTATGGCTATCCACCTGATATGGCTTTGCTTGCAACAGAGACTGTCTTGGAACAGGCAGAGCAGTTGGCAGATGAGTTATCTGCCGCTTAATTCTTTGCAATCAAATTGAAATTATTACAAAACTAGATTAGTTCTATATAACAACTAATCTAGTTGCATATCATACCTCGAGGCCTAACTCTTTGAGAACACCAGCATACCTTCTGACAAACTCGACATCTTGTAGTTCAATCAGAAGCCTTTTCTCTAGATCGTAAGCGTCCGCTGAACCCCATGCCTATTTTTTAATTCGATTTAGGTTTCCAGCGGTGTGGTAGCAATTCTTCAATCTGAGTCACTTTATGTGTCGGCAACCTTTTCAGCACATCACTTAAATAGGCATAGGGATCCAGCCCATTCAGCTTTGCTGACTGGATTAATGTC
>NZ_VPCW01000041.1:0-15502 GCF_013418015.1 Acinetobacter sp. YH12211 | reverse complement strand
ATCAACAATACAAAAAATTTCTGTAAAATCGTACATGGTAGTTAGAGCCTTTGGGTTGTGTCGTAACTTTCTAAATGGCTCTAACTACCTTTTTTTCAAGGGCTTTTCTTATCCGTAATTCGGGTTAGATTAGTATTTAATCTGCAAATTCCAAACTTTCTAAAAGATTAACGATATTTACCAAATACTTTCCATGTTTGGTTATCTGCCAAAGGGTCTTGATAACTGTCACTGCGCTGCTTACGTGGCTTATCTCGGGCATCGACCAGTTCAAAATGTGGTTCGACACTTAACACAATACCATTCACATAAAAACGGGTGCGCGTGTAGTCACTTTGCCCATGCTGAAACACATAAGTACGCAAATCAATAAACTCACGATGTGCCACCAGTGCTGCATTGTCATCACTGTCTAACCAACGCTGCATGAGCTGAATTTCCTGCGGTTCAAATTGCCCACATTTTTCGATCAGGCAGGCAATCCCCCGAAAAGTTTTCGATTCTTTGGCGCGGGTTTTATTCACTCGAATCCGATCGACATGAAAATAAAATAAGGGCAAGTTCAAATGACTGGGTAAATGCACCGCATCAATGACTGCATCTTGCATAAAAGGCTGAAATAAATCCTGTGCACGTTCAATCAACCCTGTCCATTGTTTATAGTATTCTGCTACTTCTGCGCGTGTTCCATAATAAATCGGCAAGCCTTCAACATGGGCAAGTTGCACGGGTGGCCAAATATTTTGACGTAATAAAGCAATGTCGCTTTTTAAACTTTGTACCGCAATCGCATCTTGCATCAACCACTCCAATTTTGCTTAGGCTATTTTTAGCTTAAGGCAAAGGTTTTGTTTCTGCAAGGCTTTGCCTATAATGAAACATTCAGATTTTTAGCTTAGGAAAAATTCATGGTTCAAAAGATTGAAGCAACCGA
The DNA here is from genome assembly GCF_013418015.1 of Acinetobacter sp. YH12211. Lineage (NCBI taxonomy): Bacteria > Pseudomonadati > Pseudomonadota > Gammaproteobacteria > Moraxellales > Moraxellaceae > Acinetobacter > Acinetobacter sp. YH12211. The sequence goes on along the minus strand of NZ_VPCW01000041.1, from coordinate 14,568 downwards.
TGTAACCGAAGAAGAAGCATTAAATGCGGCTTTTTTTGAACGTGCCGATGAATTTATTAAACAGGCCAATGGCTTCTGTCATTTTGAAAAAGGCTCCACAGTAAAACCTGCCGAAATTCGTGGTCAGGTGAGTGCTGCCATGTTATTTGCTACTGCACGTTTTAATACTTGGGTGGCAGCCAATAATTTTAAAGATGGCAATGAAATGCGCGATGCCAAAGACCAAGTTATGTCATATATCTTGCAGCAATTTCAAATGATGCTTGAAGATAACTATGATGAATATTGCGAACAGTTTGAAAACTATTTGCGCTTCCGTCACAACGAAGAATTTCATACCCATAAACATGATCACGACCACTCGCACGATCATTAATTTTGCATATAAACAAAGCCCTACGGGGCTTTTTTATTGCGGCTAATTTTCAAACTTGTAGATTTCGATAAATAACCCTTCCCTTTTGTAACATGATGGCTTTGAATAGTGAAATAATAGCGTCATAAAAACAGGATCATTATGCAGAATCTAGGATTTGCACTCATTGATGCACATATTCATCAGTGGGATCCGTATAACACGCCACACAGCGCACGACTTGCTGTTAAGCTTTTGGGCAAGCATCCCAATTTGCTAGATAAAACCATCCGCCTGATAAAACCGAAAACACTCATTGAAACTTTGGGACGCACCGAGCACGTCACATCGCCCTATTTACCTGAGCATTATGCCCGCGACTTAGGTTTTTATACGGCTGAAAAAGTTGTGCATATTGAAGCCAATTGGCACAACCATAAAGGCAAAGGTGTAGTTGGTGAAACCGAATTTATAGAAAGTCTGGATTTTAAAAATAATGGTTTGGCTTTGGGCGCGATTGTCGCCACTGCAGACCCGCGCGATTCTAATTTTAAGAAAATTCTAAAATTACATCACAAAGCCTCTCCAAACTTCCGTGGAATTCGTAAAATGGCAGCCGTGCATGAAGATCACGGGATTTTCTCTTGGGCAGACGAACCACATTTATATCGGAACAAAAAGTTTCTAAAAGGTTTTGAAGCTTTAGCGCAATATAATTTAAGTTTTGATGCATGGACGTATTCGACCCAATTGGGCGATGTCTTGGCGCTGGCTAAACAATTTCCAGAAACTTCTATTGTACTTGACCATTTGGGCACACCTGCAGGGCTGTTCGGGCAAGTTGGCACACATACAGGCGTGACCAAAACAGCACGGGAAAACATTCTGTTTCGTTGGCAAGAAGATATTGCCGAGTTGGCACACTGTCCAAATGTTTACAGCAAAATTTCAGGGTTATTTATGCCTGTTTTAGGACATCAATTTCACTTGCAAAAACGTGAAGCCTCAAAACAGGAAATTATAGATTTAACTGCACCACTGATTCAGCATGCCTTACAAAGCTTTGGAATATATCGGTTGATGTTTGCTTCCAATTTTCCAATGGATCGAGTGAGCACGTCTTTGGTCAATTTAATTGATGCGACTAGTGATATTGTTGCGGCCTATCATCCAAATGCTTTGCAGCAAGTGTTTCATCATAATGCCAAACAGTTTTATCGTTTATAAAGCTTTAGCCAATTGAGCATAGATAGCAAACTTGAAGACAAAAAACGCATCGAAATGGATGCGTTTTTTGTATCTGCTCAAAATTAAATTGAATCTTTATTTAGACTGCGGCTTTAACGGCAGCACCTCAACATTGGCTTGACCATATTGATCGGCGGCTACTTCAAGCAAATGTTCTAAGCGTAAATATTTCTGAATCACAGCATCTACATCGGCTTTGCTGAGTTTTGCTAACGCTTGATCACGTCGCTCACGGTAACGTAAATCACGACCTTGTTCTAATTGCGGTACCAACATACGGTGGATACTGCGTTCATCTTCTAAGGCAGTCACACGTTTTTTCAAAATATCGGCTTTTGCAGCTTCAACTTCTTGCAAGCTGACACCATCACGGCGCAAATCCTGCAACACTTTATGCACCGCCTGTGACACTTGAGCCGACTTGCCTGCACTGTATTGCGCAGAAATACTGAGCGCACCCGATTGTTCAAATTCACTTAAACTCAATCCACTACTAAAACCATAAACCAATGCATTTTTTTCACGTAGTTCTTGTGCCAAACGTGAAGACAATTGCGATTCACCCAAAATATAACTCAGCACCATCATGGCAGGTGTGTCAGGATGATTCACACCCAAAGGTAAGGTCAATAAACTTTGATAACTGCCAAATTCGCGCTGTTCTGCCAATACATGCAACTTTTTCGCAGGATATGCCGTATAGGCTGAATCTAAGCGTTGATATGCTTCCGTATTACGCGATTGCCCCAAACGCTGAACTAAAGTTTTTTTAATTTGTTTCGGATCAAACTCACCTGTAATGGCAATCTGTGCATAATTCATGGCGAAAAATTGACGATATAACTGCTGCACCTGCGCTTGGGTTGCAGCTTGCAGTTGTTGCTTCGCAAATCCAGGTTCGAAGTGATAGCGTAAATCGCCCTGCGGGTAAATTTCAATTAAACGCGCCATAGTCAAAGCAGCCACAGTTTCAGGCTCGGTATAAGGTCGTTCTAAACTGGATAAACTTTGAGAACGAATTAAATCAAACTGACTTTGCTCAAAACTTGGGTTTTGCATGACATCTAAAACAAAATTAAAAAACGCATTAAACTTTTCTTTTTTTGCCACAATTTGAATATGAATCGCATTAGCATCGGCTTGTGCAAAAGCCGAACCACCTGCAGCAATTGACTGATCGGCAATGTCTTGCAAACTATGCTCTTGAGATGCACGCAGCAGCAAATACGCGGTTAAATCCAGAATTTCGCCCTGCTTAAATAAAGATTGTGCCGTACCAAAATTTACCGAAATAGTGGCATAGGTTTTATCATCACGAGTTGCAGTTGGAAATAATGCATACTTGGCACCATTTTTTAAGCTGCCACGCTGAATCTTTTTTTCATTTTGAATCAAAGCTTGTTTAGATTTTTGCACATAGTCTGTCACTTCTTGCTGATAACTTTTCACATCTTTCAAAGGTGTAACAGGTGTATCTTGCTGATCTAAAGTTTTTGCTGTATTTAGATTATTTTTTGCTGTGAGTGCCTGTTTTTGATCTTCAGGTGTGGGCTGAATATCGCCAATGACCCGATGCTGTGCAGTGAAGAACTGTTTTAAACGCTGATTTAGTTCATCTGCATTTAACTGTTGAATATTGTTTAAATCACGCCAATATTGTGTCCAATCACCCTGATAAGCCACAGCATAATCACTCAAGCGACCACCCAAAGCCACCGCATCATTCATCACACTGTCTGCCTGATTTTGAATCAAGTTTTTCACACGTTGTAACTCGGCATCATCAAAGTTTTTTGCCTGCTCGATACTTTGATTCAAGCCAGCTTGTAATTGCTTGGCATCATGATTCGGTGCATACAAAGCCCCCATCAGCACCAAATTAAAATCTTGATCTAACCAAGTGCTGGACTGCACCATGGTACTTTTGCCTGTTTCTACCAGTGCTTGATATAAATGCCCACTCGGTTGCAACGTATGTAAATAAGGTGAGAGCACCAAAGCGGTTTTGATCTTTTCGTCATTGCCATTTAAATACAGATTAAATTTGGCCAGTTGACTGCCCTTTTGTACCACGAAATTTCGTTGCTGAATTTTGTTGCTGTCTAATCGTGGCACTTGTACTTGTTTGGGAATTTGTCGTGCTGCAATTGGACTAAAATGTTGATCAATTTGTTTTAACACCGCTGCCTGATCAAACTTGCCTGTCATCACTAAAATAGCATTATTAGGCGCGTACCATGTGCGGTAAAATTGATTTAACTCCTGCATTTTAATGGATTGCAGTTCGTTTAAATCGCCAATGGGTAAGCGTCCGAAATACTGATTACCATAGGCCGATTTCCACACCTGATCTAACAAGACTGAAAACGGTTGATCCATACGCACTTCGCGTTCACGCTTTACAATCGCAATTTCGGCAGGCACATATTTTTCCTGCATGACCAATTTATCCATGCGTTCCGCTTCAAGATAAATCATCTCATTGACGGCGCGAGTTTCAGGACGAATGATGTTGGTGTATTTAGTCGAGTAATAGTCGGTGCTGGCATTGTGCATTAAACTATATTGATCTAAACGGCGCTGAAACTCCTCGGCAGGTACGTTTTCTGTACCTTTAAATGCCAAATGTTCCAACAAGTGTGCCAAACCACCTTTGCCTTGTGGATCATTCAATGAACCCGTTAAATACACCATATTCATAAAGACTTTATTTTCTTTCTGATTGGGTGCCAAAATGACTTTTAAGCCATTATCAAGTTGATATTCTTGTATTTCTTGCTTAGATTTTACTAAAACTGGCTGCGCGAAAATCACGCCATTAAATGCCAGTACACATAAAGATAAAGTGAGAGTTTTAAAACGTAGCAACTTCTTTTTCCCGATTGATTTCATTCTATTTTTTGATTTGCCATGAAATATGACAATTTTCAACTTGAGCGCAAACAGCATAACAAGCTGCAATTAAACCCACAGTAAATATTTGCAAATGATGTAAGTTAAAACCAAGAAAAAAATCCAGCAGACTTCTCTCATCTCAGCTTCATCTCCAAAATAAAGTAAAATGAAAACTCAATTTTGACCCTGCATTTGAACATTTTTAAATGGATGAAAGGTCTAATGCTGTGCATGTTTAAATCATGATTTCGCCCTGCAAATATAACTGCGCATAACCTGAAATTTCGATGCGATCATTAGGCAAAATCTTGCAATACAGTACGCCACCTCGGGCAGAAGCCTGATATGCCACAAGTTCGGTTTGCTGTAATTTTTCTGCCCATAGCGGTGCAATTGCAGTATGAATTGAACCTGTAACAGGATCTTCTGCAATGCCCATGGCTGGTGCAAAATAACGCGATACGCAGTCATACTGTGTATTTGCAGAGACAGTAATCGCAACATCAACACTCGACTGTGCCGTAATGGCTGTGCGCAACTGTCCCAATTGTTTTAATAATTCAAGGTTAGGCTGTTCATCTAACACATCTTGTACCGATTCATATTCCACAATATAGGCTTGCGCATTGATATAGACGTTTTTAAATGGTTTAGTCAAAGCTTGGCGTAAAATATCGGGATAATCTTCAACTTGTTGGGCAGCACGAATTGGGAAATTCATGCAAATTTTGCCATCTTGCTGTTGCTGAACTGTAAAAATCCCCAATTTTTTCACATGAAATTGAATTGTCTTTGTCTCGGTATAATCCTTAAATAAAACAAAGCCGCTGGCAAGTGTCGCATGTCCACAAAAATCGACTTCTGTTGTGGGTGTAAACCAGCGAATTTCAAAGTTTTCCGCATCTATCATTTTGACAAAAGCGGTTTCAGACAGATTATTTTCCAATGCGATATTTTGCATTAAATCATCGGCTAACCATGTTTTACTAACAAGTACGGCAGCAGGATTGCCTTTAAATAATTCATGGCTAAAAGCATCGACTTGGTAAATTTTCATTAATGAACTCATGATCCTAAAAATATATACACTTATTTCATCTTAAGTTCTTTTCACTATAAGTGCCTAGCCAATTTCTATACTTTCAATCTGCCTAGTAGTTTGATTTTGGATTAATTCGGCATAAAGCGAGCTGTAATATCTAGTAAGTATGTTATTGGCTGTGATGCCAAGTTTGTAAAAGCTGCCTTCTTTATTCCAATATTTGATTAAGTAGAAGATTGCTTGTCCAGCATTTAATACGGCTTAATCGACGAAAGACGGTCATTTGTATTCATTAGCTTTCATTTCGTAATAGCATCTTTATAGACCTATTAACAGGACTTGCATCAGGTCTTTAAATTGATTATATTGTCTGTACATATTGTGGAGTGATGCTAATGAACAACATTATTCACAGTCGATTTGTCGCTAGTGTTTCGAAGCTTAAAGAAAACCCAATGAAAGTCGTCAATGAAGGATTTGGTGAAGCTGTCGCTATTCTGAATAGAAATACCCCTGCTTTTTACTGTGTTCCTGCTGAGTTATATGAAGAAATGATGGACTTAATTGAAGATCGAGAGCTTATAAAACTGGCTGAACAAGTTGATACTACAGAAACAGTAAAGGTATCTATTAATGACCTACGAGCTAGAGTTCGCAGACGCAGCTCTGAAGAAGTTTGATAAACTAAATCCACAAATTGCTGAACAATTTATTAAAAAGTTGGAAGCAATCTTAGATTTTCCCAAGATACCTAAAAATAAGTTACGTGGATCTTCTGATCTTTATAAACTAAAGCTTAAATCTGCAGGATATAGATTGGTGTACCAAGTTATTGACGATAGGGTTCTTGTATTAGTCCTAGATGTTGATCGGCGAGATACTGTCTATAAAAATATGTAAGCTAGATTAGCCCTCAATTTCAGATTGTAGGGCTTTTTAGCGCTTAGCTTTCTAGTTTTTAATCGTTGTGATACTGCTGCTCATTTTGGCAAGCACACCAAAAAAATATTTATCAATAAGCAATACTTTCCCCCATTCTTATCGCATAATAGAGCCATCTCAAACGCACTGTATTTGCGATTTAATTGGAAATCGCCCGTTTTTCCTTTTAAATACTCTCAATTTTCCCAATTTATTGAATTTAAAGAAGCATTTCTTATGAAAATCGTCATCTTAAATAAACCATATGACGTTCTCTCTCAATTCCGTGAAGATGAAAAACATCTCACCATGTCGGCTTTTGTTGATGATCCAGACTTACGTTTAGCTGGTCGTTTAGATATGGATTCGGAAGGCTTGGTGTTCTTGACTGATCATGGCGGCTTGAATCAGTTTATTACCAATCCAGCCAATAAAAAATACAAAACCTATTTGGTTCAAGTCGATGGTGATGTCACTGAAGATGCCTTGGCACAATTGCGTAAAGGCGTGGAACTGAAAGATGGCATGACTTTGCCTGCGCAAGCGTATAAAGTCGATGAGCCTGAATGGTTGTGGGAGCGTGATCCTCCTGTACGTTTCCGTGCTTCTGTACCTACTTCGTGGATTCAAATTTCAATTTGTGAAGGTCGCAACCGCCAAGTGCGTCGTATGACGGCTGCGGTTGGTTTTCCAACTTTGCGTTTAATCCGCACCAAAATTGGTTCGATTGACTTGGTACAGTTGGGTTTACAACCCGGTGAAACTAAAGAAATCGAACCGTTGTTGTATCCTGATTTTAAAGATGTGCCTGCTGCTGAACCGTATCGCTCGCGTTCTTATGTGAAAAAACCTGGTGGTACGGGTGGCAAGCCAATCCATCAAAAGAAAAATAAAGATGGCACTACCAAGAAAAAATCAGGTACGCCACGTATTTGGCAAATGGAAGAAAGTGAGAAACCTCGTCGTAAGACCAATGGTACTACACGCCCTAATACCAAAAGCCGTGGACGTCGGGCACGTTAATGAGTTGGTGAGTCAAAACTCAACTTGTTCAAGATACAAAAATGGATGCCGAAGCATCCATTTTTTTATAGCTGAACTTTAAATTAAACTTTAACTCAGCCTTTTAACCACTGTTCTACTTTTGCCTGATCTGTAACGCTTAATGCCACTTCTGGCAATTCAATCTGCGCAGCATTCAGTTCAAAAGTCATCAACTCATCACGGCGAAATGCATGAACAGTATAAGCTGCATCCTGTTTGGCATATTGCTCAAGTGATTTTACAGATGCCTTTAAGCCATCAATCGCAACAATCACATCAAGCGCAGAAAGTCCTGCTTTTGCCGCAGCACCTTCACGATGGGCAGCTTGTACCAACACCCCTTCAGGTTTATCTGCCAATTTTAAACCAAACGGCAAAGACTTATCCTGTTTTAGCTGATAATCAACGCCAAATTCAGGCAATAACTGATCGAGCGGCAATTCATCAGTCGTGTTAATTAAATGATGGATTTGCTCCGACCAATCATCTCCTGTCAATTCTTTACATAATTCAAAGATAGTGCGCTCATGCACTTGAATGCCCTGTTGCGCATTAGCGTACAATTTCTGCATTAAGGCATCTAAGCTTGAACCACGTAAACGCAAGCCCAAATCTAAACATAAAGCCACCAAACAGCCTTTGTTATAGTAGCTGGTTCCTGCATTGTTCGAGTTTTCATCTTGACGATAGAACTTGACCCAAGCATCAAAACTGGATTCTGCTACCGTTTGAATCGCACGACCCGGATTTTGCAAATAACGATCAATTTGTGCTTTGAGCAACTCCAAATAAGCCGCCTGATCAATTACACCACTACGCAGCAATAACAAATCATCGTAATAAGACGTAAAGCCTTCAAAAATCCATAACAGCGATGTATAACCTTCCTGATTCAGATCATAATTCACAAAGCTTTCAGGACGAATGAATTTCACCAACCAACTATGAAAATACTCATGGCTGCACAGACCTAAAAAGCGCTGATAATCTTTAGAAGGTTGTTCAGGTTCGTTAGCTTTCGGCAAATAATCACGAGGTGTAATTAAACTGGTACTGTTTGGATGCTCTAAACCGCCATAGCTATTGCCTGTTGCCATGGTCATAAAGGTATAGTTTTCAAATGGCGCAGAACCAAACATGGTAATTTGTGTAGCACAAATTTTTTCAATATCTTGCTGCATACGCGCAGCGTTCATTGCATGTTTGCCCGAAACCACAAATTCGTGTGGAATATCTGCTGCGGTAAAACTAAAACGGGTTTGTTCTGCCAATTCAAACGGTGCATCAATCAGTTCGGCATAGTTTTTGGCTTTTAAGGTATAACGCCCTTTCACCAAACTTTTTGCTGCCAAACCTGTCGCAAGCTGAAAATGCTTCAGCTCGTCTGGTAAAAATAATTCAACTTCAATAGCTTTATCTTCTTGCCCATCTAAGCCCAAACAGGCACAGGCAGGATTGACGTATAAACGGGTTTGATCGACATAAGCGCCACGCACTGACAAATCATAAGCGTAGACATCATATTCCACCGTAATCAATTCATGATCGATATTAAATAAGCGCCATTTATTCTTTTCAAATTTCTGAATTTTAAGGATACGCCCCGCTTCATCATAAGCACGTACCGACTCAAGATGTTTGGAAAATTCACGAATTAAATAGCTGCCTGGAATCCAAGTGGGTAGAGATAAAACCTGAGTAGGATTAGCCAAAAAACGCACGGTGACATGAATAAGATGCTGACGATAATCGTCAAATTCGATTTGATAATGCAACATAATGGGCAATACAAAATGTATAAATAAGAACTTGGCAACAAGCTTAACATTTTTTTAGCAATTGATGCGTCAAGATGAGATTTGTCTGCATTTATGGGTAGCCATCTGAGCAAAAAAGGCATAGCATTCCCTAGTCAATTGTTATTGTTTTTGCTGCTTAAAACCATTGTGACACCAATGGATTGGTGTAAATAAGGAACTTCTTTGAAACGTGTTATCTATCTGATTGCGGCGCTCTGCTGGCTCTGCAGCGCAATCACGCATGCCGCATTATTGAATATTCAAGCTGAAAGTGTCGAAGCCGAAGCATGGGCAATTTTAGACCCACAATCTGGGCAAGTGATTGCAGAACACAATAGTCACGTACAACGTGCACCTGCTTCACTCACTAAAATGATGGTGGCCTATATTGTGCTGAAAGATATTCAGGCAGGTAAATTAGACCGAGATGAAATCTTGACCGCAACACCTGTGGTGCAGCAAGTGATGTGGGATGAATCACAAATGTATCTAAAAGCAGGTGAACAGATTTCGATAGATCAGCTATTGGCAGGCTTAATTATTATGTCTGCTAACGATGCTGCACTCACTTTAGGTGAACGTGTTGCAGGTGGTGTGCCGCAGTTTATTGCCCGAATGAATCAGGAAGCGCAAGCTTTGGGTATGCAAGACACACATTTTCAGAATCCGTCTGGTGTGACCATGCCAAACCATTATTCTTCTGCGGCAGATATGGCACGTTTGGCACAAGCGATTGTGACTGAAACACCCGATTATTTGGCTTATTCAAAACAGACCAGTTTTACCTATAATCAGCACTTTCACCGTGCGACCAATATTTTATTAAGACAAGACCCAAGTGTAGATGGATTAAAAACAGGCTTCACCAAAGCTGCAGGCTACAACCTTGCCCTAACCGCAAACCGCCCAACACTGGACAGTGATGCACCTGAACGTCGTTTGGTGGTGGTGGTGATGGGAACCAAGAGTGCGCAAAAACGCGCTGAGGTGGCACATCAATTATTAAATTTAGCCTATAGCTATACCCGTAATGAAGTCGCGATTAAACCCAAACAAATGATTGCAGAATTGCCTGTGGTGAAATCGACTTTACGCATGTTTAAGATTGAAAGCAGTCAGCCAAAGTTTGTAACGACATCACTGTATGAACAGCCACATGCAATTAACTTGGCGCAGTTTGATCAAAGCACTCAACGTCTACAACTTACGAATGCACAAGGTGGATTAGAAACACTTGAACCTGCACAGCGTACACAAACGCATGTCAATATTGAGTTGTCTGAAAAGTTACTGACTGCGCCATTGGCACAGGTCATGAAACTGGCAACCGTACACGTTTATCAAAATAATCAATTGATTAATAGCTTTGCGATTGAAGAACAAGTCAACATTGTTGAAGCCAATATTTTTGAAAGAATTATGATGTGGTTTGGCAGTTTGTTTAATTTCTTTAGCCATCAACCTGTAGAAGATGAGCAAACTTCACTTGGTTAGAAGCCGAGGATCCTCAAGAATTAAATATCACCAAGATGGGCAATGTCCCATCTTTTTTATTGTCATCGACACATCATACAAAGGGCTTAAAATGAGCCTGCAATAAAATCTGCAAATTTATAGGTATGACGCATAAATTTGCATTGAAATTATAAAAATTGCCCCGATTAACTAAAAAATGTCATAAAAAACTCGGAAAAGTGAAGAATTTGCAGAAATGTCTATAACAAATTCCACGTTTCACTTTATGATGTACCCTTAAAAAATTGAATGGATCAATAACATGACTGCTATTGCAAATGACCTCGTGGTTTCTTTCCACTACACATTGACTAACGCAGAGGGTGAAACTCTCGACAAATCTCAAGGTGAACCACTTGCCTATTTGCATGGTGCAGGTAATATCATCCCTGGTTTAGAAAAAGCGTTAGAAGGTAAAACAGTAGGTGAAAAATTTACTGTAAACGTACCTGCAGCTGAAGGTTATGGCGAATACAACCCAGACTTAGTACAAGAAGTTCCTGCACAAATGTTCCAAGGTGTAGACAACATCCAAGCAGGCATGCAATTCCAAGCGCAAACTGATGATGGCGTTCAAATCGTAACTGTAAAAGCAGTTGAAGGCGACAACGTAATTGTTGATGCAAACTTCCCACTTGCTGGTCAAGATTTAACGTTTGAAGTTGAAATCATTGAAATCCGTGAAGCTTCTCAAGAAGAATTAGATCACGGTCACGTACACGGTGCGGGTGGTCATCACCACTAAGATCAGTATTGATCGAAGCAAAAGGCAAAGTATTTTTACTTTGCCTTTTTTGTTTGTCATTCTAAAATTCAGGATAAGCACATGACTGAAAGATCCTTTCAGGCAGACTATTGCGGAAAGATCATTACAGGAAAAATCAACACAGCACATTGTTGTTTTATTGGTCAAATAAATCCTTCACATTTAAGACAATTTTACCCAGTCATGCTTATAATGAAGTCACCTTTCTAGCGCTCACATCAAGCATTCTTCCCATGCAAAACTATAATTTAGTTTGGTTCCGACAAGATTTAAGAATTTCAGATCACACCGCACTTTGGCATGCTAGCCAAGCAGGAGCTTGTATTGGCGTGGTGATTCTTTCGCCTCAGCAATATCGTTTACATCACGATGCGCCCATTAAAATTGACTTTTACTTGCGTCAATTAAATGCACTAAAAGACGAACTCGCACAACTCAATATCCCACTGATTGTTCAAATTACACCATCTTGGGCTGACATTGCACAAACACTGCTCCAACTATGCCAAACATTGAAGGACTCTCATCCGATTCAAAATATTTATGCCAATATTGAATTGGGAGTGAATGAGCTAAAACGTGATCTTGAAGTTCAACAAACCTTGAACCAACACGGTCAGGACTTGATTTTGTACCATGACCGTACGCTTTTTCCTGTGGGTACGGTGCGCAATCAGAGCATGAAACCTTATCAGGTATTCAGTGCATTTAAAAAGTATGCCTATCAACAGTTGAGTGTCAGTATTCCGCGTTGCTTTCCTCTGCCACAAGCTCAAACGTCGATTCAACTTCCTGAACAATATCTCTCTACTGTACCAAGTTTAGAACACTTAGGTTTCGACCCACTTCCAACGGCACAACAAAATTTATGGGCAGTCACGGAACAACATGCACAGCAATTGTTGGATGATTTTACGCGTGAACAAATGCAAGATTATCAGCAACAGCGTGATTTTCCAGCGTTGTCTGGTACCAGCCAATTATCTGCGTATTTAAACTGTGGCATTCTCTCCATTCGGCAATGTCTGGCTGCGGTTTTTGCGCATTCACAAGGACATTTTCATCTTGAAAATACAGGGCAACAAACTTGGTTAGATGAATTACTGTGGCGTGAGTTTTATCAACATATTTTGTTTGATTATCCCAAAGTTTCAAAGCACCGCCCTTTTAAAGATCAGACCGCACAGGTGGCGTGGCGAAATGATCCTGCAGGTTTAGCAGCATGGCAACAAGGAAAAACAGGCATCCCCATTGTGGATGCAGGCATGCAACAACTTTTGCAAACGGGCTGGATGCATAATCGAGTCAGAATGATTTGCGCAATGTTTCTGTGCAAAAACCTGTTAATTGACTGGCGCTTGGGCGAACAGTGGTTTATGCAACATTTAATTGATGGTGATTTGGCTGCCAATAACGGTGGCTGGCAATGGTGTGCCTCGACTGGTACAGATGCAGTGCCCTATTTTAGGATTTTCAACCCTGTGAGCCAATCACAAAAGTTTGACCCCAATGGTGATTATATTCGCACATGGCTACCTAAACTGGCTCATTTAGATGCCAAAAATATTCATGAACCATATGCGAAAAATCCAAATCTAAAACTGGATTATCCGCATCCAATTGTAGATTTAAAACTTAGCCGATTACGTGCCATAGAAGCCTTTAAACAGCTTTAAGAGTACAAACAGGAGATTGGTCAGTCTCGCCCCCATCTGCCATAGGTTAGCATGATGGGAGATTCAACGATTAAACCGACAGTTAGGCGGCTTGCTCGTCACGTTTAAAGACCAATTCGCCTTTTAAAGAACTGTCTGCATCGAAATAATAACCTTCACTATTGAATGCTTTTAAGTCTTCTGCGCGTTCTAATTTATTCTCGATGATAAAACGTGCCATCAAACCACGGGCTTTTTTGGCATAAAAACTGATGACTTTATATTTACCATTTTTCTGATCTAAAAATACAGGTTTAATAATTTCAGCCTGAATTTTTGCTTCCTGCACCGACTTATAATATTCATCGGAAGCTAGATTAACTAATAATGCCGACTGGTTATGTTTTAAATCTTGGTTAATTAAATTGGTGATGATATCGCCCCAGAAACGATACAAATTTTCACCGCGCGCATTATGCAACTTAGTGCCCATTTCCAAACGATACGGCATCATTAAATCTAAAGGACGCAATAAGCCATATAAGCCAGAAAGCATACGCAGGTGTTGTTGAGCAAACTCAATATCTGCAGCAGACAAACTATAAGCATCTAAGCCTGTGTACACATCACCTTTAAAAGCAAACATGGCCTGACGCGCATTGGCAAGATCAAATTCTGCTTGCCAGTCACGAAAACGCTCGACATTTAAAGTGGCAATTTTTTCACTCACACTCATTAAACTGGCAAGTTCAGTAGCAGAAAGTTTACGCGCTACATCAATTAACTCTTGTGAATGTTCAAGTAATCTAGGTTGAGTATATTCATCGCTTGGTAATGCAGTTTCATAATCTAAAGTCTTGGCTGGAGAAATTAAAGCGAGCATAAACCACCTAAATAAAAAGTACTGCGCTCACTATAGCAGCAGCTTTCAACAAACTCCAATGCGTGTTTTTGTTTAACCCTATCGGAAAAACACGTTGCGTTGTATTGCTAGAAGATGATCTCTTAAATCAATCCAACGTGGAGGCTGAGGTGCTTTTATTTCAGTGTCTGCTTTAAAAAAACATTGATTCACTCTAATCAGTTGAGCTTATTTTTTTATAGTACTTGCAACATTTCTCTAGGCAATAAAAAACCCACTTAACTCTCCCAAATTAAGCGGGTTAAATAAAAATTATTTTGTTGTATTGTTCTTGCTGCTTAAGCTGTCATTAAAAAGTAAACATGTATTCTTTTCCGAATTGGTTTGATACTCTCTCCACCCATTGCTCTATTTTATCAGCTGTCATGACTTGAAAATCTCGCCAATAATATTTCATCTGCTTCCA
>NZ_VPCW01000040.1:0-15781 GCF_013418015.1 Acinetobacter sp. YH12211 | reverse complement strand
AGCTTGCTTCAAGATACTCATGATCAAGCTGTCTGAATACTTAGATGTTTTCATAGAAAATCTCCTTAAATCAAGGTTATTCGATTTTCTACTTTTAAACTCAATTATTTTTAGGGAGGATTACCCTCACTCCAGTTAATTTCCTTATCCTCAACATTGATCGAGATGTCTAGAGTAGAATGATATTTCTCACCATCTTCTGAGTAGTACATCTCTTCTATGTATGACACAAGGTTATTCATCCCTAATGGTGTGTGATACTTATAAAGTAAATACATTTTGAGATGGGAAATAACCATTTCAATTTTACTATCTTTATTAAAAACAGTAAGATAAGTATAAGTTAACGATATATCTATTACATCTCGTAATAAGTTTAATAAGCAGTTTTGTGATAGCAAATCTGTAAAGCTGTACTGGTTGAAGAGTTTAATCAAATCACTTTTTTCTACAGTTCCAGAGAATTTTTTTTTAAACTCGTCTGCGTATGGGGACAAAAAATCCATGAATGCATTTTCATCGATATGATATGTTTTTAGTTTGAGTTGTGAGATTTGTAAAATTCCAGTTTGAAAATAAGTTATTGATACTTCTATTAATTTTAAAAAAACTAACGTTTCTTTAATCATTGTATTTAACGCAGTATCTACAGTTTTTTTATCGATTTTTTGATTCTTATCAATAGGTACTACAAGATGTGAGTAATAATCAAATAGCCAATTCTTTAGTTCATTGGAAAATTTATCTCTAAAAATTAATAACTCACTAAAAAGATATGGATATTTTTTAGCGAATACCCTTTTTTCAATTTCCAATTCAAGAATTTTTCGTATTAAAGGGTGTGCTTGTTTATATAAATGATGCGTGTGATTAGATGGCATAAAAAATTCCGATATTGGTGTGCTTAACATCTGAATCAGATTTCTTCAGACTCTCTCATACCGATTAAAAATGGAGCGGAACAAAAGGTGTTAAGTGATAATATTTTACGTATTGAAGGACTTACGTCTAAAGTTGGCTTAAGCCGGTCAACAATTTATGACAAAATGAATCCAAAGTCACCTCGGTATGATAAGGACTTTCCTAGACCAATCAAACTAAGTTTGAATGCTGTAGGGTGGTTTGAAAAAGACATCTGTACTTGGTTAAAAACAAGAAGTGTAGCCAACTACTAAAAGGATAACTTTCCAACGAGTTAACTATATAAATCCCCAGCTATCCAAGCAGTTAAGTCCACCTATGCCTTGTTCAGCCAATCAGCAGACTTTAGGTACTTAATAATATTAAGTAATTAAGGATTAAGGGTTTATATCTTCTATTAATTATACACATGAGCCTTCTATGAAATAGGTATAGCCCACAAGCTATACCTTCAGGGAGAACTCATGTCTGGAAAAAGTAATGACTATGAGTAAAAATGACAAAATCAAATCGCAATTTGAAACATCAGACACTGCTTCCTATCTTTTAGAACAAGCGGATAAGGACTACTCTAAACTTGAGACGTTAATTGATCTTATTGTTGACAATAAGATTTCTAGTGCTTTTCCTAAATTACAGACAGGGCGGTTTAAAAAAGCGGATCCCTTGGTTAGAAATCTGTTATCTCAATGTCCGAATCCCGATGATTTGACTGAATTAGCGATTAATAATGAATATACTCAAGTGTATATGCGAGCATATGAAGAAATATTAAAACCTATAAATTTTGAACCACGCTATTTTAAAAATTTTCAAGCAAATGATGTTCTCCCTATCGCGGGAGAACCTATTATCTTTGCAGATCTAGCAAATGCTTTTGTTTCTAAAATTTTTTCAGGCACACTGGAAGATGAATTTATTCAGGCACAGAGCAATCGATTTGAAAGATTAAAACATCAAGAAGCGCGTGCTATTCAGTTGCTAAACAAGCTTAGAGTTAAATATTCAAAGTTACTAGTCTTGCGTCTTGATTTTGCAATTGCGAAAAAATGTAGAAATCTTTCTGAAGATTTGAATCTGATCAGAAAGATGTTTAAGAAATTTTTGAAATCAAGATTTTCAATACATCAGCGACCTATTGGTTATATTTGGAAACTAGAATACGGCGTTGATAAAGGCTATCACTATCATACTATTTTCTTCTTAGATGGTAATAAACATCAAAAAGACGAGATTATAGCTGACCAGTTCGGCAAGGAATGGGTACAACTTACTGAGGCTAAGGGAAGCTACTACAGCTGTAATGGTTCAAAAGAACGCTATAAATATTTAGCTATTGGAATGTTACATCATGATGATGAAAAAGCTCATAGCGCATTAGAGTCACTAGTTATCAAATATTTCACTAAAGATAAGCAACACGCGTTTATACCCAGTGGTAGTAGGCTCAAAACATTTGGTACAAGTCAGATGCCAGCAAGTAAACGTAAATCAGGCCGCCCTCGTAGAGGGACATAAATCTACATATCACCGAAGTTATACCTGCTCATTCACCTGATGAGCAGGGCACTAAAAAAATACATATCAGAGCCTATATATGAATACATACGCAGCACTATCGCCACAGACCAAAGTAATTCCAGTTCCTGTAAATTATGTTTTACCACAACAAGCTTTGGTGCTTACAGAAGCACTCAAGTTATTTAAAAAAATTACCTCACCCGCTGCTAGAATTTTGAGTTTAAATTCGAATACTAACAATGATGTAGGATATCTTTCCACTGATCTATTGAATCATTTTTTGCACGTAGCCTCGCACTACTTTGACTGCTTTAATCCACAGTTAGGTGAAGAGCATGTTTTTGATCCACAAATACAAAAAGTATTTCAATGTTTCAAAGAATGCTCTGAGATAATTAGAAATTTGCCCCTATCAGTTCACTGTCAAAAAGATGATCTGCATTTTAGAAATATCATGCTGATTGAGCGATGTTGGAATGAGTTACGCGGTAGGGCGTTAGTTGACGAAAAAACGATGACCAAAGCAATTTTCAAAACTTCTCAACAGGTAAAAGATCAACAAAACACGGTTAATCGATTTGTTGCAAAACTTTTACGTGAGCATCAACAGATCTGCATTCATCAGGTAGATTTCAAATTTTATGCCATTTACCGACGTATGAGTATTCCATTACAGCTTAAAGATGAGCAGCAGTTTGTAGCGGTAGTACGTAAGTTTATCAATATGCTGAAAAAGGAAAATTTAGATAATTTACATGGATTTGCCTATCAAATATCTAAAGATCTCAATGGGCAATATTGCGGTAGAGTATTTGCATTTACTGATGTGGGACATCTTCTGAAGCACCCTACTTTAGATGAACCTTTAAGGTTTAATCTTCTTAGTCAAGAACTATGGGTGGATCTGAAAATAGCTCTTATCTGTGAGCAAGCATTTTTGGTTGAGGCCAATCATGTGGTAGGTGCTTCATGGAGCTATCAAGATTGGTCCAAGTATTTTAGGTCTATTATTGAGCCTATGAAAATGCATCATTACTCTTCAAAAGTAATTAGACCTGACTACAAGCTTATGATTTTTTAATTCTTCATCAAAAGTACGATCACTATAAAACTCCCATCTCTAGTATGGGAGTTTTATTTTTATGGCTTTATGTCCATAAGTTGAAGTAAAGCGACAAATAATGTCCTTTTCCACCTTTTTACTGCTGCATGTTATAGAATTTTAGGTAAAATCATTTTATTAATGATTTACTTATTTGGACTTCCATAACAATGACCCAAGTACAACTGCAACAATTACAAAAACAACTTTGGAATATTGCCAATACTTTGCGTGGCACCATGGGCGCCGATGAATTCCGTGATTACATTCTGGGTTTTATTTTCTTTAAATATTTATCGGAAAAGTCGGTGAACTTTGCCAATGAATTGCTCGATGGCGAAGACCTTAGCTTTTTAGAATTAGATGAAAATAATCCTGAGCATGTGCCGTACATCGAAGAAATTAAAAAGAATGCCATTGCCGAAGTGGGTTATGCGCTCACACCCAAACAGCTATTCCATACCTTAGCCGAGCGTGGTCGTCAGGGCGAATTTATTCTAGATGATTTAACTGCGACCTTAAAATCAATTGAACAAAGCACGTTAGGCACCGACTCTGCCGATGACTTTGCCAACCTGTTTGAAGATTTGGATCTAAACTCAACCAAGCTTGGCAATAATGCCAGTGACCGTAATGCACTGGTGGCGAAAGTCCTGAGTCATTTAGATGATATTGATTTTGATATTAGTAATACCGAAGCCGATGTACTGGGTGATGCTTACGAGTACCTGATTGGTGAATTTGCCTCAGGCGCGGGCAAAAAAGCGGGGGAATTCTATACGCCGCAAACGGTATCGACCTTACTGGCGAAGATTGTCACCCAAGGCAAGGAGCGTTTACGTTCAGTCTATGACCCGACTTGCGGTTCGGGTTCGTTGTTGCTACGGGTAAAACGTGAAGTAAAAGATGTCGATATGATTTACGGTCAGGAAATGAACCGTACCACCTACAACTTGGCACGAATGAACATGATTCTGCATGACGTGCATTTTGCCAAGTTCGACATCAAGCAGGAAAATACTTTAACCCGTCCGCAGCATTTAGATAAAAAGTTTGATGCGGTGGTGGCGAATCCGCCATTTTCTGCAAAATGGTCTGCCGATCCGTTATTTTTACAAGATGAACGCTTTGCCGCGTATGGCAAACTGGCGCCAAGTTCTAAAGCTGATATGGCTTTTGTACAGCACATGCTGTATCAACTGGATGACAACGGCACCATGGCGGTGGTGTTACCGCATGGCGTATTGTTCCGTGGTTCGAGTGAGGGCGTGATTCGTCAATACTTGATTGACCAGATGAACGTGGTGGATGCCATTATTGGTTTACCCGCCAATATTTTCTACGGTACGTCTATTCCGACCTGTATTTTGGTGTTGAAGAAAAACCGTGAGCAGAGCGGCAATATTCTGTTTATTGATGCTAGCAATGAGTTTGAAAAGCAGAAGAATCAAAACAAGTTATTGCCTAAGCATTTGGATAAGATTGTTGCGGCATTTGAAAAGCGTGAAAATATTGAAAAGTATGCGCATGTGGCGACCTTGCAAGAAGTCAAAGACAACGATTACAACCTGAATATCCCGCGTTATGTGGATACTTTTGAAGCGGAAGCCGACATTGATTTAGATGCGATTGCCCAACAGCTTCAGGCTTTGGAAGTTGAGAGCCAAAAGACTAATGCCATCATTGCAATTTTTTGCAAAGAGCTAGGTATTGCTTCACCATTTGTGGAGGTGAAGTAATGGCTGCACCGAAGTTACGGTTTAAAGAGTTTGATGGGGATTGGAGTTCAGTTTCTCTATTAGAAATTAGTACTTTAATTACTAAAGGTACAACCCCTAAGCAATTCATAGAGGGAAATATTAATTTTCTGAAAATTGAAGCTATTACTCAAAATGGGTTTGATTTGTCAAAGTGTCAAACTATCAGTGATGAAATAAATAATAAAGAATTGAAAAGATCAGTTTTGATGGAGGGTGATATTTTATTTGCTATTGCTGGAGCTACAATCGGGAAAAATGCAATCGTACAAAAGGAACTGCTGCCAGCTAATACAAATCAAGCCTTAGCCATTATTCGATTAAAAGAAAACTACAGTAAAATATTTATTTCAAAGGTTTTAAACTCACCTTTTATGGAAAAATATATTGATATAAATATATCAACTGGAGCTCAACCAAATCTAAACTTACAACAAATTGGGAGTTTCTCATTTGCGTTACCTAAGTTAGAAGAACAAACCAAAATCGCCTCTTTCCTTTCCGCAGTGGATGAAAAGATTAGCCAACTCACCCAAAAACATGCGCTGCTCAGCCAATATAAACAAGGCATGATGCAAAAGTTGTTTAGTCAGGAAATTCGTTTTAAAGCGGATGATGGGAGTGAGTTTGGGGAGTGGTTATTTCTTGAAATTGGTGATGTTTTTAAATTTAAACAAGGTAAACAAGTTTCGATAGAGGATCAGGATTTATACAAGACTGATGCTAGTACTAGGTTTATACGGATTGTCGATTTGACTTCTACTCATGAGCCCCATCGATATATAGTTGATTATTCAAAAAATGATTTAATAGAAAAAGATGATCTATTCATGGTTCGATATGGTTCACCTGGTTTATTAGGTTTTGGGTATGAAGGTGTGATTGCAAATAACTTATTTCGCATAATTCCTATTCATCCAAAACAAGTTTTTTCTAAATTTTCATATTATTTATTTGAGAGTCTTTATCCGCAAGTCCGTCAATTAAGTTCTAGTACGACTATGCCAGCTATAAGTTTTGCATCATTGAATACATTAAAAGTTTGTCTTCCTTGCTTAGAAGAACAAACCAAAATCGCCAATTTCTTATCTGCCATTGACCAAAAAATTGAAGTCGTGGCACAGCAAATTGAACAAGCGAAAATTTGGAAAAAAGGCTTGTTGCAGCAGATGTTTGTTTAGGGGGAAAGTTATGGCAAATTGGCTAGTAACCGTGAATTATGCTGAGTTTGATTTAGAAGCAGCTTATGATACTTTGCCGCAGATTTATTGGAAGAATTCAGCCACTAGTGAAGGTAAAGGGTTACAAATCAATGATATTGTTCATGTATATGTGACCCAACCCATCTCAAAGGTGATGTATCAATTCAAAGTTCTGGGGCATGCGGAAAACTCAGAATACCCAGTAGCACAGAAAGTATTTTGGTCGGATAAAAAGAAAATTGAAAGTTATCTAGGTGGATACTCTATTTTTGAAAAGTTAAACAAAGTGGATAAATCCACTTTGTCTTTTGAATATTTCAGACAGGAAAATTTAATTCCTGATGTTCCTATTCAAGGTCGTCGCACAGATCGAGATAAAGCTTCAAATGATCCAATTCGCATTTTTTTAACTCATATTTTTAATGAATTTAAAACTGATAGTGTGAATACCGACTATCCAGATGAAGCAGGTTTAGAAAATGAAACCTTTCCTGAAGGTGCTAAGCAAACGGTTTTAGTGAATAAATATGAGCGTAACCCTGAAGCAAGGGCTAAATGTATAGAAATTTATGGAACACGTTGTTGCGTTTGTGGCTTGAGCTTTGAACATATGTATGGCTCATTTGCTAAAGATTTCATCCATGTACATCATCTTAAGTCTTTGCACACGATTGGCGAAGAGTATGAAGTAGATCCTAAAGAGGATCTAAGACCAGTCTGTCCTAACTGTCACGCCATGCTCCATAAAACCGAAAATGGTATTCCAATGACAATTCAGAGATTAAAACTTTTATATAGCGTTTCTTTGAGTAATCCGCTTAGACAAACATTTGAAGAATAGATAATTCGAGATTTTTAATGCAGCTTTATCAAACCCAAGCACAGTCATTAGTAGAACTTACAGAAGATCCTTTTCGTTTGGAAAGAGAAATTCAAAGCCTGTTTGAAAACAATCTTTACAGTTTTACGGGTCTGGAATTCATCAAGTCTGAATTCACCATTAAAAACAACCGTATTGATACACTGGCTTTCGATCCCGAAAGTCAGGCTTTCGTAATTATAGAATACAAGCGTGAACGCAATTATAGCGTGATTGACCAAGGCGTTTCTTATCTGAATCTGATGCTCGACTATAAGGCCGATTTTATCGTTGAGTACAATGAGAGCCAGAGCAAACAGCTTAAACGTCAGGATGTCGACTGGTCCCAGAGCCGAATCATCTTTGTTTCACCGAGCTTTACTGACTTTCAAAAGCAGTCTACTAATTTTAAAGATTTGGGCATTGAGCTGTGGGAAATCAAACGCTATCAAGGTGGAATTGTTTCAGTCAATCCATTGCAGAAAGCCAAATCAGCCCCTTCAATTAAGCAAGTGCAAAAGGTTGACTCTGAAGATATTCAAAAAATTGCTAAAGAAATCCAGCAATATGATGAAGCCTATCACTTGGCGGATAAGTCCGATGACATCAAAGAGCTATATGAGCAATTCAGGGACTCAATTCTGGGCTTAACTACCGATTTAGAGGTTCATCCCAAGAAAATGTACATAGCCTTCCGTAAGGGTAAGCGCAACTATGTCTATATGAGTATTGGGACAAAGCAAATTCGTATATGGTTGAATATGCCTTTTAATCAACTGGATGACCCGAAACAGCTCGCGAAAGATGTAACTAATATTGGGCATTGGGGAAATGGTGATTGTGAGGTGATCGTGTCAGATACAGAAAATTTAGAATATATCTTGAGTTTAATTAAACAAACATTGAAGTGAATAATTTAAGATTTTAGAGGGAAAGGAAATGACAGTACAAAGCGAATATCAACTTGAAAATGAACTGATTGGCCAACTCAAGCAATTGGGTTATGCCTCAGTGACGCTCAAGGACGAAAGCCAACTACTGTCTAACCTCAAAACCCAAGTCGAACGCGCCAATGGACTAGCGCCTCTGTCAGAAACGGAATGGAAACAGGTCATCAGTTTTTTAAACACAGGCACAGTGTTTGAGCGAGCCAAGAATCTGCGTGATCTATTTCCAGTCAAATTTGATGACGGCAGCAGCAAACACATCTTTTTTCTCTCGGATGACCCAAGCAAGAACATCTATCAAGTCACCAATCAAATCACCATCGACCACCGCGACTATAATGGCAGAACCAGCCGTTTTGATGTGACTTTACTGGTCAATGGTTTGCCCTTGGTACAGATCGAGCTGAAAAAACGCGGCATGGAAATTGCCGAAGCCTTTAATCAAACGCAACGCTATATTCGTGAAGCGTATTGGGCTGGGCAAGGGCTGTTTGGCTTTATCCAGTTGTTTGTGATTAGTAACGGTGCCAATACCCGTTATTACTCCAACGGCACCACAGGCATCGAGTTTGCCTTTCCATGGGCCGATGTCAGCAACAAACACATCAATGAAATTGTCGACTTTGCCGAAGCTTTTTTCAATCAGCAGCATCTGACCCAAATGCTGACCCAGTACATGGTGCTGCTAGAAACCACCAAAAGCCTGATGGTGCTGCGTCCCTATCAGATTTATGCAGTACAGAAAATTGTGGAGCATGTGCAAAACTCCGATCAGAACGGCTATATCTGGCACACTACTGGTTCAGGCAAAACCCTGACCTCATTTAAAGCCAGTCAGATCATCATGCAAATGCCTGATGTGGAAAAAGTTCTGTTTGTGGTCGATCGTAACGACCTCGATACGCAAACCTCACGCGAATTTAATGCTTTTAAAGCCGACAGCGTGGACAGCACCGATAACACATCGACCTTGGTAAAACAGCTCGATCAACGTCATGACAAACTGATTGTGACCACCATACAAAAGCTCAATCGGGCCATCAGCACCGACCGTTATTTAGAATCGATTGATTATCTTAAAAATAAAAAAGTGGTGTTTATTTTTGATGAATGTCATCGCAGTCAATTTGGTGAGACCCATCAGAACATCAAAAAATTCTTCCGCAATGCACAGATGTTTGGTTTTACCGGTACGCCCATTTTTGAAAAGAACAGCCAAAGCAAAGCAGGTTTAAAACTCACCACAGATTACCTGTTTAATGAGTGTTTGCATAAATACGTGATTGTCGATGCCATCCGTGATCGTAACGTCTTGCAGTTCCAGATTGATTATCGTGGCAAATACACCGCCAAAGGCATGGCGACGAATGACAGTTATGAGGAAGATGTAGAAGGCATCGATACCAAAGAACTGTATGACAACCCGCAACGCCTAGAAATGATTGCCCGCTACATTGTCAATATCCACGATACCAAAACCCGTAATCGTGAATTTACCGCAATGTTCTGTGTCAGTTCAGTCGAAACACTGACTCAATATTACGACATCTTTGAAAAGGTGCAGGCTGAAAAACAAATTGAAGATGAAGCACAAGGTCGGATATTTAAACCGTTGACCATTGCCACCATCTTTTCCTATGCGGCAAATGAGGCTGTATCTACTGATGACTTAACTGGCTTGATTCACGAAGAAGCCGCAGATATTCCAAGTCAGGTCAACTCATCCAGTCGGGATAAGCTAGATCGATACATTGCCAATTACAACCGACAGTTTAAAACCAACTACAATTCAGGTGATCAATTTTATGCGTACTACCGCGACATTGCACAGCGCGTAAAAAACAGACAGATTGATATTCTAATTGTGGTCAATATGTTCCTCACGGGTTTTGACTCTAAGCCGCTAAATACCTTGTATGTCGATAAAAACCTAAAATATCATGGCTTGATTCAAGCATTCTCTCGTACCAACCGTGTCTACAACGATAAAAAACCATTTGGCAATATCATCTGTTTCCGCAACCTGAAACGCGCCACAGATGAAGCACTGGCGCTATTTTCCAATAAAGAAACGACCAAGATTGTACTTGTTCCCAGCTATGCGGAAATCGAACAGGATTACCAAGCAGCGGTGAGCAAATTGTTTGCCTTAACGCCCAATTACCAATCAGTCGATGATCTTGTCACTGAAGAACAGCAACTCGAATTTATTAAAGCTTTCCGTGAAGTGATGCGCTATAACGCGCAATTACAAACTTTTATTGAATACGATCAAGACCAAACACAACTTGATAAGCAGCACTTTGCAAACTTCGCCTCTAAGTATGCTGACCTATGTCGTGCCGTTAGAAAGACCACCAAGAAAGAAAAAGTATCGGTATTGGATGATGTCGATTTTCAGCTGGATTTACTGCACAGTGATCGCATTAATGTTGGTTATATCATCAATCTACTACAGCTTGTTGTTGATACAGACTCAGAGGACAAACGTCAGAAGTACCAAGCGCAAATTTATGACTTAATCAGTAGCGATATTAGCTTGCACGATAAGCAAGACCTGATTCAAAAATTCATTGAAGAAAACATGCCTAAGATGATCAATGGACAGAGCGTCCAAACGGCTTTTGCTGCATTCTGGGATGCTGAAAAAGAACAGGCCTATCAGCATCTTTGTAAAGAAGAAAACCTGAAACCAGAAGCCATGAAGCAGGTTCTGGAGCATTATGAGTTCACCAAACGCCTACCACGTAAAGAAGAGTTGAAGGACTTACCAAACTATAAGGTTAAGCTGTTTGAGCGGGAGAACGTGTTTAGCAATTTGCTGGTCAAGACACGCCAGTTGATTGAAAAGTTTTATGTGGGCATATGATTTTGTTTTTATTTATTAAGAATTTACTTTTCATGAAAATATACTTGAAAGCAATATAAATGAATAAACGAAAAAAAATACTGTTAGTACGAGAGGATATCACTAAGCTTGCTGTGGATGCTATTGTGAACTCTGCGAATAAGTCGCTACTAGGTGGAGGTGGTTTAGATTACGTAATCCATAAGAAAGCAGGACTACTGATGAAGCAAGCCTGTATAGAGTTAAACAAGCTAAAAGGTGGATGTCCTACGGGACAGGCAGAGGTAACGATCGCAGGTGACTTGCCGGCACAATATATTATTCATGCCGTTGGACCAAGATGGTTGAATGGTGATCATAATGAAGCAGATTTGCTGTGTAGTGCATATTCAAATGCTTTGATCAAAGCAAATGAAGTACGAGCTAAAAAAGTTTCATTCCCCTCCATCTCTACAGGTGTTTATGCTTTCCCAAAGCAATTGGCAGCAGAAATAGCCATAGGAACAGTATTGTCCACTTTGCCAGATTATTCGTTCATTGATGAGGTGGTTTTTGTCATAAAGGATTCTGACAATTATCAAATTTATCAGAATATTTTGAGCAATCTGCATGATGAACATTTAGAAATTAAGATTGAAAAAACATGACCATAGCAACTTTAGAGCCGAGAGTTATCTCATTAAAAGAACTTTACCAACAAGCTTTAAGTATTCCTGATTATCAACGTCCTTATAAGTGGACAGAGAAGCATGTCAGAACGCTGTTTGATGACTTAGATTATTTTGTTGCGGGTATTACGGCAAAGAATCGTGATGATGATCGTTATAAGTATCGCCTAGGGACAATTGTTCTACACAAGCCTACTTTGATCATTCGCACGAAGAACCATAATGATTGCAATCAGCATCATCTCAGAATGATTGTCCAACACAAGTTACCTGATGTTAAAAAAAATATTGTGGACGGACAACAACGGACATTAACCTTTTATTTAATTTGGCATGCCTTGCAAGCGAGAAAAAGTCAATTAAACAGGTTGATTCTTCCTGAGTTCAGTTTAGAGATTCCTGCGTGTCGCATGAGTCAAGAAAACTTACGCCGAAATTATGATGTGGTTGAAAAGCTCATCGATAAGCCACGCTCAAAGCCCTTAGAGGAATATATTGATATTCTGCTGACCAAATGTGAGTTTGTTATTGTTGAGTTAAGCAAGCTGTCAGAGGCTTTTCAATTCTTTGATTCACAGAACTCGAGAGGATTGGATCTTCATCCACATGATTTGTTGAAGGCATATCATCTGCGAGAATTTGATCCATCAGAAGCTGAGTTGAAAACGAAAGCCGTTCAGCAATGGGAGCAAAGGAATGAAAAGGATGTCCATCGGATATTTTCTCATTTCCTCTATCCCATCAGACAATGGACTAATGGGGAAAAGGCATTCCACTTTGGTAAAGAGCAGGTGGAGGGTTTTAAAGGTTTGTCACTGCATCAGGAAGATCAGTTTCCACTGAGCCAGTCATATCGTATCTTGCACAGTATGGTTGATGAGTACAACAATGATCGCTTCCGCAAGGTAGATAATATACATTTGGCTTATCCATTTCAAATCACTCAAACCATGATCAATGGGCGACGTTTTTTTGAGTGGTTTAGCCATTATGAGAGTAAAGCTTTAGGATTGCTTAATCCACCAGATTATGGTGATTGGGTCATGCCATTATTAACCACAGCAATATCGAAAAAAATTTGGCAAGTCATCAATGGTGTTGCCTTGACTGAAAATCCTAAAGACTATGATTATTCAGGCAGGACAAGAACAGGTGATGGCTATGTCCAGAAAGTGCTCAATGCTTTTCTATTGGCTTACTATGATCGCTTTGGTGAAGCGGAGTTTTCTAATGCTTTGGAGATAGGATTTATTTGGGCATACAGTTTACGCCTTAAGCAATCCAGTATTTATGAGTCCAGTATTGAGAACCATGTGATAGGTCAGAATCTCTTTAGGCGTTTGGATCAATCATTACGACCGAAAGACTTTTTTAATTTTTCCTTGGATATCTATATTAAAGCTAGCCTAACAAGCAAAGCTAAAGGTGTTGAAAAATTGTTCAAAGAAATGAAATACATGGCGGAGTAATAATAATGTCTACAGAGCAATCAAAGCCATATACTATTTTGGAGTTATTAACTGGAAAATTGGAGTTATTAACTGAGAAGGAATTAAATTATCAAATTCCTGTATATCAAAGAAATTATGCTTGGGGACGACCACAGATTCGAGCATTGATACAGGATGTTTACGACTATTATTTAAAGTCACAGACTAGTCTTGAAAACTATTATATCGGTAGTTTGGTGGTCGCAAAAAAAGAGCATTACTTTGAAGTACTAGATGGACAGCAACGTTTTACAACCTTAAATCTTTTAGCTTTATTCTTAAAATCTAAACTTAAAAATAAAAAGCTAGATCAATTTAATGGCATACATTTAAGTTTTGAAAGCCGTGAAAAGTCAGCAATTCTCCTAAATTCACTTTGGAAGTTTGTCAGTGATCAATCTATTGAACAAAAAATAGAACGATTAAATGCAGAATATGGGGATCACGCTATTCTCAGAGGTTATCGCATTATTCAGGAAGAATGCCTCAAGATTGTCCAAGAAGATAGGCTTGCAGAGTTTGCAGACTATTTATTGGATCATGTTGTAATTTTACGTACCATGATTCCAGAGCTTGCAGATGTGACACATTATTTTGATGCACTGAATAACCGTGGGGAACAGTTAGAAGCCCATGAAGTGATTAAGGCTCATTTTCTGAGTTTGTTAAGTGCTGAGAATGAAGATCGTCATGTTGTTCATCAGGTATGGTCAGCTTGCCAAGATATGTACAAATATGTTGCCTATGGTTTTAGCCCCACAGATAGAAAGCAAATATTTGGTGGTTCATATCATGAATGGTGTGTCAAAGACTATGAACACCTTAAGTCATGCCTGCCTAGAGAAACTCCATCGAAAGATGCGAGTACTGAAGGGAAGAGCTCTTATGGGGATAAGCTCACTTTGGAAGGAATTCTAAAGCTTAATCCTGTTCCTGTGAGTCAGAAGCCAAATGAAGAGTCGAGTGAACGTTTTGCAAGCATCATTGATTATCCAAACTTCCTGATGCAGGTTTTGAAAATATATGTCAAAACTCAATTGAAAGATGACGACGCTAGCAAGATTGCACTCGATGATAAGACGTTATTAGACAGCTTTAAAAACACGATTGTAGATGCAAGTCATGCAAAAGACTTTGTCTACCTCCTTTTGAAAACACGATATCTCTTCGATCTGTATGTCATCAAACGTGAGAATAGTCCGCAATATAAAGGTTGGTCACTCAAGAAGCCTAAATACTATAGTTCTGGTAATGTGAGCTATGTAAATACCTTTTCACAATCTGAACAGGAAGGGGAAAATGAATTAGCATTAGAAGGCGGTCAAAGAAACCTTGTGATGCTTCTATCAGCATTTCATGTTTCCTACCCTACGCATGCACGTAAGAACTGGTTGTTGAGCGTTTTATATTGGCTCATAGATCATAGTGACAAAGGAATTAGCTTAACTGCCTATTTTGCATTTGTGGAAAATTTGGCACGTACTTTGATCAAGAAGCGGTACTTAAGTACAAAGCAAGACTATGAAAGTTTCATGTATGGCGATGAATTTGATCGTAACCCTGCGGTCACTGCAGAAGACATAAAAACGCAGTTTACTTATGGAAAGATTCCTTACTTCTGTTTTAACTATTTAGATTATCTTTTGTTAAAGAAGGAAGAAGGGAGTCATAATAAGTTTTACTTTAGTTATAAGGACTCGATTGAGCATTTTTATCCACAGGAACCTAAAGTAGGCGATGCATTTACTGATAAATCGGTGTTACATAGTTTTGGTAATTTAGGCTTAGTGAATCAAAGTGAAAATTCTTCACTCACCAATGACATGCCGATTCAAAAAGCCAATTGGCTAGACGAGCATAAGAAAGTGCCAATCAGTTTGAAGTTAGAGTTGATGATGCAGGTTGCTAAAAAGAAAGGATCTGAGTGGAATGAAGATAGTATAGAAAAACATCAGCATGATATGATAGAGTTGCTCTTAGAAGATTTAAACCGAAAAGCATGCTCTTAGGAGCATGCTTTTTTATTATGTATACCTTTTGGTATGCTAAATCCTAATTTGATATAAAAAATATAGTAAAATCAATAATAAGATACTAATGCATCATTGGAGTGTGTGAAGATAGATCAGCCATGATTTCTGTCATGTTCATGCAGTTGAAGTCCTTTAATTTGAAGCGTAATTTAAGTGTAAGTATGTGACTAGCTTATTTTACGCCATCTTAGTCAAATTAGTGAACCTGCATGTCATTGTTGCTCGCTCTCTAACGAGTCGAACATCGAGCGGTTTAAGCTTTTAAATGGATAATATTCAATTGATCGGGTGTGTTAGTGAGCACACAGGTAAGCGTCCGCTGAACCCCATGCCTATTTTTTAATTCGGTTCAGGTTTCCAGCGGTGTGGTAGCAATTCTTCAATCTGAGTCACTTTATGTGTCGGCAACCTTTTCAGCACATCACTTAAATAG